>JBKPMI010000452.1:0-13298 GCA_046732075.1 Acidobacteriota bacterium
GGAAGATCACGAGCGACCGGCCGCCCGCGAGCTTCCGGAGCCCGGCCTCGACCGTCGCGGCGCCGCGCGACCGGTCTCCCCGGTCGACGGGGACGAAGCCGGCCGCCGCGATCGACCACCCGAGTACCGGCACCCGGAAGACGCTCCTCTTCGCCAGGAACCGAACCTGCATCGGAAGAGTCGCGAGAAGGACGAGGATGTCGCAGAAGCTCTCGTGGTTCGCGGCCACCACGACGCTCCTCCCGCGCTCCGCCCGTTCTCGGTGGAGGGCGCGGACGGAAATGCCGGCGACGGCGAGCACCGAGCGCGCCCATCCCCGCGCGAAGAGCAGGAACCAGTCTCCCCGCGGCGGCACGAGCGCCGCGAAGATCGCGGGGATCCCGAAGAAGAGCGTGAGGACGAGGACCATCGCCCAGACGATCCCGGAGCGAACGGCCCGCACGCCGCGATTCTAACGACATCGCGCGGCCGCGACCGCCTTCCATCCCCTCACCGGGACGCCGCCTTCTCTCGATCGGGGCGTTCCGGGATCGTCCAGCCCCGGGCCCGGGCGGTTTCGAGGTTGTACGTGCCGTCCGGATGGAGAGTTCCGTTTCTCACCAGCAGTGCACGTGTGGATTCCGGCAGTCTCTCCGGCCCCCCGCCCTTCTCCAGCGCTTCGGGCGTAAAGGCCGTGTTCCGGACGACCGGCTCGTAACCGACGATCTCCGCCCGCTCCGCCCAGACCACGTAGTGGAAATGCGCGCCGCCGCTCCCCCGCACGACGATTCCTTCCGGCCCCTCGGACTCGACCGACAACACCACGGCGTTTCCGACCGGGGTGAGCGTCGTCATGTAGGTTCCTTCCCGCGCCGTGAACCGGAAATGGTCGGGCACCTCGATCCGGGCGACTCCGTTCACGAGCGAGGCGGTTCCGCGGAAGTAAACGTCCACGGTCGGCGACTCGACCGAGGCGTAACGGATCTCCAGACCCGGGTCCTCCGGATGAGGAGCCACGAAGTTTTTCGGCGCACCCACGATCTCGAGCCCGCCGCCCCGAATCCGACTGTCCGTATAGAGACCGTAGCCGACGCCGCCGATCTGCGTCGCGACATAGGAATGCCCGACCCCGTTGTTGACGAAGATCCCCGCGTTCCCGGTCGCCTGAAAGGCGAAGCCGTAAATCGCGGCTGCATTGAGGTTCGAGCTGTGACTTTCGCCGATCACGCCATACGTCCCCGCCACTGAAGACTCGGAGTCGCTCCCGCGGACACCCGATCCGCCGAGGCTGCGCGACTCGCCGAACACCCCCTCTGTGGGGAAACTCGAGTTCGTGATCCCGTGTACGCCGGAGGAATCGGCGAGGGCACCTGGTCCGACCTCTCCCTGGACGCCGTGGACGACACCCGCGCCTCCCGCGAACCCGCCCACGCCGTGGGAACCGGCCGCCGGACTGAAGTTCGCACCGAGAATCGCAGCCGCGCCGTCGATGAACGCCGCGGCAACGAGCTGGTTGCCCGCGTTGTACTGATCCGTGAAGTACCCGTTGACGTCCATGACGATGTGTGTCGAGTGGCTGACGTTGACGTTCATCTGCTCGCCCGGGCCGAGAGGAACGACCGCGGCGTTGGAAATGACCGTCGCGCCGGGTCCGTAGGTCATGATCGCGGTCGGTGGAGCGGGCTGTCCGGTGGGCCACGCGAGCAGAAACGCCCCGAGCGGGGTCCCTGCGGGGCTCACCACCGTGAAGTTGGCCGAGATCGCGTCGGTGCCCGCCGGAATGCCGCAGAGCCCGGTGAGATCCCACGTGCGCTGCCCGCTGTTGGGAAAGATGCCGCCCTGGATTGGCGCGCCGTTTCCGCGAGTATCCGCCACGCGGCACGGCTGGATCCCCACGAAGCCGACTCCCGGCGTGACGTCGGTCATCGTCGTCAACCCGCCGGAAGAGCCGGATGGCCGATGGTAGGGCGGCACCGTCCAATTGTTCAACGGAACCTGCTGGCCGACGAGAGCGGGCGGAACGAGGAGCGAAAGCAGGAGCGGAGAAAGCGGGATACGGGAACGGGTCCCCATGTTCACCTCCTGGTCGAGCGGAAATGACGCGGCTGTGTGACCCGAGTCTATCGAGTCGAACGATGTCGGGTATCCCCGGACCGGAAGGAGCGCAACTTCCGAATCTTCCGAGTTTTACAGCAGCGCCGACCGCAGCGTAGAATCGCCCGCGATTCATGCCCCCGACAACTCAGCAGACGGCGACCACGATCTTCTACCGGAATATCCGGTGGCTGAAGTTCGTCGACCGCCTGGGAAAAAAGGGCGCCGGCATCCTGGAGTACCTGGGCGGGATCGGCACGATGGCCGCCCAGACGTTCCACGCCGCCATTACTCGCCCGATTTACGGCTCCGAGATCCTCGCCCAGATGGACGAGCTCGGCGTCAAGTCCCTGTCGATCACGGGGATCACGGCCTTCTCCGTCGGCATGGTTCTCGCGCTCCAGACGGCCTACTCGCTGGCGGCCTTCGGCGGAAAGATGTTCACCGGGCGGGTCGTGGCGATCTCTCTCGTCCGCGAGCTCGGCCCGGTCCTGACGGCCCTCATGGTGGGCGGCCGCGTGGGGTCCGGCATCACCGCCGAGCTGGGTTCGATGACCGTGACGGAGCAGGTGGACGCCCTCCGCTCGATGGCGATCTCGCCCATCCGGCGGCTCGTGCTCCCGCGGGTGCTCGCGGTCATCATCATGCTGCCGATTCTGACGGCCATCGCGGACGTCCTCGGCATCCTGGGCGGCCTGCTGATCGCGGTCGTCGAGCTCCAGCTGACGACGCAGGACTACCTGAACAGCATCTGGCAGGCGATGGCGATCGAGGACATCACGAGCGGTCTCGGCAAGACCGTCTTCTTCGGGCTCGAGGTCGCTCTGGTCGGCTGCTACAACGGTCTCCAGGTCGAGGGCGGAGCCGCCTCCGTCGGCCAGGCCACCACGCGCACGGTCGTGTTCGCGTCGATCGCGATCCTGATCTCCGACTTCTTCCTGACGAAGCTGTTCCTCGCCCTGTGAGCGCCGAAAGAGAGCTTCTCGCCGACTCCCCTCCCCGCCCGGCGGTGGAAGGGGAAACGATCGTCGAGTTCGACAACGTCTGGAAGACGTACGCCCGACGGGACGTGCTCGCCGGCGTGTCCTTGAAGATCCGGCGGGGCGAGGTGCTCTGCGTGCTCGGACCGTCCGGCACCGGCAAGAGCGTCACCATCCGGCACATCAACGGGCTCGAGAAGCCGGACAAGGGGGACATCAAGGTTTTCGGCGAGTCGATCATCCACTTGACCGAGGAGGAGCTCTCCCCCATCCGCCGCCGGGTCGCCATGCTCTTCCAGGGCGGAGCGCTCTTCGACTCGATGACGGTGGAAGAGAACGTGGCGTTCCCGGTGAAGGAGCACACGGACAAGTCGGCCAAGGAGATCACCGACATCGTCGCCGAGAAGCTGCTCCTCGTGGGCCTGCCCGGAACACAGCGGAAGATGCCGTCCGAGCTCTCGGGCGGCATGCGCAAGCGCGTCGCGCTGGCTCGGTCGATCTCGCTCGAGCCCGAGATCATCATGTATGACGAGCCGACAACGGGCCTGGACCCGGTCACGTCGGAGAAGATCGCCCAGCTGATCGCGGACCTGAACGCGCGCCTCAAAATCACGTCGATCGCGGTGACCCACGACATCGTGGCCGCGCGCACGATCGCCGACCGGGTCGCGTTTCTCCACCAGGGTCGTTTTCAATTCGTCGGAACGTTCGACGAGGCCGCTCGCGGGGGCCACCCCGTTCTCCAGGAATACTTCCGCGCCATGGGATTCCCGTGCGGGACCGGCCTTTTTGCCGCGCCCGCGACCGGAGGAAGCTGATGCCGCTCGAAGCTCCCGTTGGCCGGCGATTCCGCGTCGGCGTCGTCGTCCTGGTCGCGCTCCTGTTCGTCATGTTCGGAGTTCTCATGGTCGGCAAGCGCGCGCACCTCTTCACCTCGAAGCTGCCGTACCAGACGCAGTTCGACTCGGCCTCGGGGCTCGTTTCGGGCAACCCGGTGCGGCTGAACGGCGTCACGGTCGGCAACGTCCTCCGGGTCGAGCTGTCGCCCGACCCCGCCGACCAGCGCGTGCGCGTGGTTTACGAGGTCGATCGGAAGGTCGCGCCCCGGCTCCGCACCGGCACGCGGGCGTCGATCAAGACGATCGGTCTCCTCGGCGACAAGTACGTCGACCTCGTCGGCGGCACCGCGCAGGAAGCCATCGTCGAGCCGGGGGGCGAGATCAAGCCGGCGCCCGGCGCAGGGCTCGAGAAGCTTCTCGAGGGAAGCGGCGATCTCCTGACGGACCTGGGCGCGATCGCGCGGTCGTTGAAGAACATCCTCGGCAACACCGAGCAGGGCAAGGGCTTCATCGGGGAACTGTTCGCTCCGGGTGGCCAAACCGGGGCGCGTCTCGCGAACAATCTGAACAACACGCTCCTCAACCTGAACGAGGTCCTGGGCAAGATCAACCGGGGCCAGGGCCTGGCCGGCAAGCTGCTCGCGGATACCCGTTACGGAGACCAGGTCGGACGCTCCCTCGCCGACGCGGTCACGTCGCTCCGCAACGTGTTCGGGAAGATCGAGGACGGGATGAACAAGGGCACGGGCGCGATTCCCGCGCTTCTGTCGGATCCCGAGGGGAAAAAGAAGGTTTATGACCTGGTCGATCGGCTGGGCGCCACGGCGGGCAACCTCGCGGCCGTGACCGAAAACCTCAAGACTGGAAAGGGCGCTCTCCCGACCCTCCTCCACGACGAGAATTTCAGCCGCGAGTTCACGGGAAACCTGCGCGACCTCTCGAAACGGCTGGACTCGATCGCCCGCAAGCTCGACAACGGACAGGGCACGGTCGGGAAGCTGATCAACGACCCGGCGATCTTCGACGCGGCGCACCATCTCGTCGTCGGCATCGACGAGTCGGCCCTCCTGCGCTGGCTGATCCGGAATCGCCAGAGATCCGGGATTCGGAAGCGCTACGCGACCGAGTCCGGGAGATCTCCGAGCGAACCCGTCCCCGAGATCGACGATCGGGACATTCCTCCGGAAAACCTGGTCCCGCCGGAGGCGCCGAGCCCCACGCCCACGCCGGTCCCGAGGCCTTGAAGGTCCTTGTCACGGGGGGAGCGGGATTCATCGGCTCCCACCTCTGCCGGCGCCGCCTGGCCCGCGGCGACCGGGTCGTCGTGATGGACGACTTCAACGACTTCTACGATCCGGCGCTGAAGCGCGCCAACGTCGCTCCGTTCCTGGACCACGCCGGCTTCCGCCTGGTCGAGGGGGACATCCGCGATCGCGCGCTCGTGTTCCGCACGTTCGCCGAAGAGCGTTTCGACTCGGTGCTCCACCTCGCCGCGCGCGCCGGGGTTCGGCCGTCGCTCGCCCAGCCGGTGCTTTACGAGGAGGTCAACTGCGTCGGCACGCTCCACCTTCTCCAGGCAGCGGTGGAACACGGCAAGCCCGCGTTCGTCTTCGCGTCGTCCTCGTCCGTCTATGGCATCAACTCGAAGCTCCCCTTCTCCGAAGACGACCCGATCGACCGTCCGATCTCGCCGTACGCGACCACGAAGCGCTCCGGCGAGCTCCACGTGTTCACGGCGCATCACCTGCACGGCCTGACCGCCTGGTGCCTCCGCTTCTTCACCGTGTACGGACCGGGCCAGCGCCCGGAGATGGCGATCTCCCGCTTCATCCGGTCGATCGAGGAAGGCGTGCCGATCCCGTTCTATGGTGACGGAAGCTCGCGCCGCGACTACACGTACATCGACGACATCGCCGACGGCGTCGAGGCCGCCCTGGACAAGGAGGCGCCCGGCTTCGAGATCGTCAACCTCGGCGGGGCGACGCCCGTCACGCTGGCCGAGCTCGTCGCCGCGATCGAGAAGGCCACGGGCCGCACCGCGGTCCTGGACCGCCAGCCTTCGCAGCCGGGCGACGTGCCCGTCACGTACGCCGCGGTCGAGAAGGCCCGCCGTCTCCTGGGGTTTCGCGCGCGAGTTTCTCTCGCGGAGGGGTTGAGGCGCTCGGTCGACTGGTACCGGAGGGGCCGGAGCGGCGCCGGAAGGCAGCCGGCCGCATGAACATCTGCGTCGTCGGCACGGGCTACGTGGGGCTCGTCACCGGAGCGTGCCTCGCCGACTTCGGGATGAACGTCGTCTGCGTGGATAAGGACGAGGCCAAGATCAGCGCGCTCCAGGCCGGCCGCATTCCGATCTACGAGCCGGGGCTCGAGGAGATCGTCGCCAAGAACGAGCGGGCCGGACGCCTCCGGTTCACGACGGACCTGAAGTTCGGCATCGAGAGCGCGCTCGCCATCTTCATCGCCGTCGGCACGCCGCCCAATCCGGACGGCTCTCCGGACTTGACGTTCGTTCGGCAGGTCGCCGAGGCAATCGCCCGCTACATGAACGGCTACAAGGTCGTCGTGACCAAGTCGACCGTTCCCACCGGCACCGGGAAGATGATCGAGCAGATCCTCCGGTCGAAGGACGGTAAGAACGAGTTCTCGGTGGTCTCCAACCCGGAGTTCCTCCGCGAGGGCTCCGCGATCGCCGACTTCCTTCGCCCCGATCGGATCGTCATCGGCGCTTCGGACGCACGGGCGATCGAGGTGATGAAGGAAATCTACGGTCCGCTCTTCCTGGTCGAGACGCCGTTCGTGATCACGGACGTGGCCTCGGCGGAGCTCATCAAATACGCCTCGAACGGCTTCCTCGCGGTCAAGATCTCCTTCATCAACGAGATCGCCCGGCTTTGCGAGGTCATGGGCGCCGACGTGCACGACGTCGCGCGGGGAATGGGCCTCGACCGACGGATCGGCTCGCAGTTCCTGCTGCCCGGGCCGGGTTTCGGTGGCTCGTGCTTTCCCAAGGACACGGCCGCCGCGATCGACCTTGCCCGACAGAACGGCGCCCGCTTCCGCATCATCGAGGCGGCGGTCGAGGTCAACGCCGAGACCAAGGCCCGGATGATCGAGAAGATCGCGGCGGCTGCCGGCCCGATCGCCGGCCGGACCGTCGCGGTACTCGGCCTCTCGTTCAAGCCTGAGACCGACGATATCCGCGAGTCGCCGGCGCTCGCCGTCATCTCGGACCTCGTCGCCGCCGGCGCATCCGTGCGCGCCTTCGATCCTGCCGCGATGCCGAATGCGAAGGCGGTTTTTCCGGACCTCTACTACGCGAAGGATGCCTACGACTGCGCGGACGGGGCGGACGTCCTCGTGATCGCGACGGAGTGGAACGAGTTCCGGGCGCTCGATTTCGGCCGACTCGCCCGGATCCTGAAGTCGAAGACGGTCGTGGACCTGCGAAACGTCTACGATCCCGCCGAGCTCAAGGCCGCGGGGTGGCGCTGCGCCGGGGTCGGAAGGTCGTGAGGATCGTCGTCACCGGCGGGGCCGGCTTTCTCGGAAGCCACCTGTGCGATCGACTGCTCTCCGAGGGACACGAGGTCGTCGCGGTCGACAACTTCATCACGGGCAATGCTCGCAACATCGCGCACCTGGCGGCGGATCGACGGTTTCACTTCATCGAACACGACGTCACCCGTTTCCTCGCCATCGAAGGCAACGTCGATGCGGTACTCCACTTCGCCTCTCCCGCCTCCCCGATCGACTACCTGGAGCTCCCGATCCAGACGCTCAAGGTGGGATCGCTCGGAACGCACAACGCGCTCGGACTCGCCCTCGCGAAGGGAGCCCGCTTCCTGCTCGCGTCGACGTCCGAGGTCTACGGCGATCCGCTCATCCACCCGCAGCCCGAGACCTACTGGGGAAACGTCAACCCGATCGGCCCGCGCGGCGTCTACGACGAAGCGAAGCGCTTCGCGGAGGCGCTGACGATGGCGTACCAGCGCGCCCGCGGAGTACCGACCCGGATCGTGAGGATCTTCAACACCTACGGGGAGCGGATGCGGCCGCGCGACGGCCGGGTCGTCCCGGCGTTGATCTGCCAGGCCCTCGCGGGAGAGCCGATGACCGTTTTCGGCGACGGCTCCCAGACCCGGTCGTTCTGCTACGTCTCGGATCTCATCGACGGGATCCACCGCCTCCTCTCCTCGGAGGAGACCGAGCCCGTGAACATCGGCAACCCCGTCGAGCTGACCGTGCTCGAGTTCGCCCGGCGCATCCGGGAGCTGACCGGCACCCGGAGCGAGATCGTGTTCCGCCCTCTGCCCCGCGACGACCCGAAGGTCCGCCAGCCGGACATCACCAAGGCGCGGACGCGCCTGGGCTGGGAGCCGAAGGTCTCCCTGGCGGAGGGCCTGCCCCGCACCATCGAGTATTTCCGGACGCTGCTCGCCGCGAAGGAAGCCTAGAAGCGAGCTATCAGCGCCGTCAGCCATCCGCGCCGATCGCCTCCACCGGACACGAGTCCATCGCCTCCTGGCATTCCCTTTCCTCGTCCGGGTTGGCCGGCTGGCGGAAGACGTAGGAATAGCCCTTTCCCTCGTCCCGCTGGAAGTTGGCCGGGGCGGTGACCCGGCACACGTCGCAATCGATGCACTGGACGTCCACGTAATAACGGCCAGCCACGTTTTCCGGCAGCTTGTCCCCGGGGTTCGCCATCCGTTCGACGCTAGCACGCGGCCGCGCCGGCTGAGGATTCCGTGAAGCGCGGCGCGGACCCCTTCCGGCCAAAGCTACACTCCGATCCGTGCTCTCCCGCGCGACGATTGCCCTGGGAATCGTGGCCCTGCTGCTCGCTTCCGCCTGCCGGGAGAGCCCGCTTCCGGAGGGCGACGCGCACGGCGGCGATCTGGCCGCAGGCCGTCGGATCTTCGAGCGCAAGTGCGCCCGGTGCCACGCGAGCAACGGCGACGGCAAGACCGTGGTCGCGGGACGGTTCCCCTACGCCAACCTGATCGACGGCGTGTGGCGCAACGACGGCTCCGCGGAGTCGATCGAGAAGCAGATCCGGCGCGGACGCGATCCCATGCCCCCGTTCCAGGGAAAGTTGACCGACGAGCAGATCCGCCAGACCGTGACCTATGTCCTCGAGCTCACGGGCGGCAGGCGGGACGCCGGGAAGTGACGCGCCGGCGCATCCCCCTGTTTCCGCTGCCCGGCGTGGTCCTGTTTCCGGGCGCGCTCCTGCCGCTCCACATCTTCGAGCCCCGCTATCGGGCCATGGTCGCGGACGCTCTCCTCGGGGAGAAGACCATCGGCATGGCGATGATCCAGCCGGGTCGCGAGTCCGACGGCCCGACGCCCGGAATCTGCGCGGTGGGGGGCGCCGGCCGGATCGTCGAGTCCGAGGCGCTTCGGGACGGGCGCTACAACATCGTCCTCGAGGGGGAGTTCCGCTACCGCGTTCTGCAGGAGTCTCCGCCGTCACCCTACCGCGTCGCCGAGATCGAGGAGCTGCCCTCGGTCCCGTTTGCGGAAGCAGAGGCCGCGGTGCGCGCCGCGAGTGCTCTCCGATCACTCTTCCGGGAGATCGCCGGGGCGCTGGACCTTCCCTCCCTGCCCGCCGGCGAACTCGATGCCGAACGGCTCGCATCCGAGGTCGCGCTTCGCCTCCGGTACGAGCCGTCCGAGCTGCAGGCCCTCCTGGAGACCGACTCGGTCCCGCGGCGGTTCGAGGCGCTCTCGTCCCGGATGCGCGAGTGGCGAGGGCGAATCGCGTTCCTGGCGCCGTTCCGGAGCGGAGGGGATCCCTCGGCCAACTGACCCGGGCGCTACGCCTTCGAGGCGTTCAGCGCGCGCTCGTGCGCCCAGCTCCGGATCGCCTTGATCTGCTCCTCCATGGTCACGGAGAGGGGCACGGTCGACGAGATCATCTTGTAGAGGTCGTCCTCGGTGACCTCGCGCTTTTCGGCGTAGGCGTCCACGACCGCGGAGATCACGGCCTGCTCGATCTCGGCGCCGTTCCACCCGGTCGTGGCCTTGGCGAGGAAGACGAGGTCGAGCCGCGACACGTCGCAGCGGTTCTTCATCAGGTGGATGTGGAAGATCTGCTTGCGCTCCTCTTCGGTCGGCAGGTCGACGAAGAACACCTGGTCGAAGCGGCCCTTGCGGATGATCTCCGCGGGCAGCAGGTGGATCCGGTTCGCGGTCGCGGCCACGAAGACGAGGGCGCTCTTCTCCTGCATCCACGTCAGGAATCCCGAGAAGATGCGCGACATCGAGGCGTCCTGCCCGTCGCGGTAGCCGCCCACGCCCATCTCGATCTCGTCGATCCACAGGACCGCGGGCGAGACGGCTTCGACGGATCGCAGAGCCTTCAGGAACGTGGCCTCGGGGTTGTCCGTACCGAAGATCGCGTTCATGTCCAGGCGGAAGAGAGGCAGGTTCCACTCGGTCGAGATGGTCTTGACGCAGAGGCTCTTTCCGCACCCCGAGATCCCCATGAGGAGGATTCCGCGCGGGATGGGGATGCCGGCGTCGAGTGCTTCGCGGGAGAAGAGCTTCTGGCGCTTCGCGAGCCAGCCCTTCAGGACGTCGTAGCCGCCGACGTCGTCGAGCGAAACGCGCGGGGGCACGAACTCCAGGACGCCCTCCTTCCGCGACATCTGCTCCTTCTCGGCGAGGATCTCGCGGAACGCCTCTTCGTCGAACGCAGCGCGGTTCGCGAACGTCTTGGAGAGAAGGTGGCCGATCTCGTCGGCGGTCAGCCCCCGGAGGGCGAGCGCCAGGCGTTTCGAGTCGGTGTCGTCCAGGCCTTCCGAGCCGAGCCGCTTGCGGAGGCCGGAGTCGAGGATCCGCCCGATCTCCCCCTCGTCGGGCAGCTCGTACTCGACGACGTAGACCTCCTTCTTGGCGTCCTCGGGAATCACCAGGCGCGGCGACAAGAGAAAGACGTGCCTTCCCTTGTCCTTGAGCGCTCGGTAGAGATCCCGCAGCCGCCGGACGATCTCGGGCCGCCCGTCCGCGGCGCTCCCGAAGTCCTTGAGGAGGTAGAAACCCCGGCCCTCGCCCGCCTGGATGGCCGCGAGCGCTGCCAACGGGTCGTTCGTGTTCGGCACGGCCTGCCCGTCCACCGTCAGCCCGTCGACCACCGACCAGACGCCGTAGGAGGCGGGTGTGCCGTAGAAGGATTTCGCCAGGTGCTGAGCGAGCCGTTCGACGCGGGCTTCTTCCCAGGATTGCACGTAGATGAGCGGGTGACCGCCCACGAGCGCCCGCCGGATGCGCTCCATCGCCTTCGGCGGCGCCGCCACGACCGGTTTCATTTCGTCGATTTTAACGCCGGAAGACGAAATCGCCCCGGCGGTTACAATCGCGGCGCATGGCGAATTCCGAACATCTGAGGCTGGTCCTCTCTCCGGACTGGAACGAGTGGCGAGGACGCAACACCGGCGTCACCCCGGACCTGACGAACGCGGACCTGTCCGGCAAGGACATTTCCGGGAAGGACCTGCGGCGCGCGGACATGACGCGCGTCAACCTCTCCGGCGCCACGATGGCCGGAACCGACTTCTCCCGCGCAATTCTGACCATGTCCCGGTTCGAGGGAGCCTCGGGCCCCGGCGCGATCTTCGAGCACTGCGACCTCGACTTCCTCGACCTGACCGGCACGTTCCTGGCCGGCGCCCGCATGCGGTCGGCCTCGATCCAGAGCTGCAACCTGCTCCAGGCCAACTTCGCGGGGGCGGACCTGACGCTGACGAAGCTCGAGGGGTCCGACCTGAACGGCGCCAACTTCGCGGGCGCGACTCTCTGTGACGTGAACTTCCGGGGGGTGAAGCTCTACGGAGCGCACTTCGACGGCGCCGATCTGTCCCGATCCTTCTTCGAGGGGGTCTCGGCTCCGAAGGGGGCCTTCGCGAACGCGAACTTCACCAAGGCGAACCTGAAATCCGCGGACTTGACGGGCGCGGATCTGCGGCGCGCCAAGTTCGTCGGCGCGATCCTCCGGCAGGCCGCGCTGAACGGCGCCAACTGCGAGCGCGCCGACTTCGCGGAAGCCGACATGGAGCTGTCGACCGCAGTCGAGGCGAACTTCAGCGGCGCCCAGTTCGACCGGGCGAAGCTGCGCAAGGCAGATCTCCGCGGGGCGCTCTTCCTCGACGCCGGCGGCGAAGACGTCAGCTTCGCGGAAGCGCGGCTCGTCGGCGTCGACCTGCGGACCGCCCGGTTCGAGCGCGCCAGCTTCCGCGGAGCCGACCTTTCGAAGGCGGTTCTGCGGCGGGTGAACCTGAAGCCGTATTCATTTCCGGGAGCGAAGTTCGCGAACGCCGACGCCTCGGAGGCGCAGGCCGAAGGAGTGGACTTTTCGCGCGCCGATCTGTCGTTCGGCAACTTCCGGCAGGCGAACCTGAAGCGGGCCAACCTCTCGCAGGTCACGGCCTTCGAAGCCGACCTCTCCGGAACGCTCTTGATCGGGGCGAACTTCGAGGGGGCGAACCTCGAGGACGCCGACTTCCGCTTCGCGCGGGCGATCGGGGCCGACTTCAGCCGGGCGAGGCTCTCGGGCGTCGACTTCGCGAACTCCGACCTCTCCGAGTCGAAGTTCCGCAAGACCAAGTTCTGGGGCGCCTCGGCCCGGAAGGCGAAGGTCCCCGGCAGCGCCGGGACGATGCTCTGGGTCTCGACGTTTTTCTCCAAGGCGAAGGAAAAGCAGGTCGAGGTCGAGGACGTCAAGGAGAAAGCCCGCCAGAGGCGGATCGAGGAGCTGGCCGCGAAGGCCGAGAAGCGGCCTCCGCACGTCACGGGGAAACGGTAGCCGGGAGCCGGGAGCCGGAGCCGAAGGGCGGACGTTTACTTCTTCGGCTTGACGGTCGGCGCCGCCACCGCCGGAGTCGCAGCGGGGGTTCCCGCGGTTGGAGCCGCGGCCTTCTCGATGGCGCCCCGGAGCCGGTCCGCGGACTCCCGGGAGATCGTGAACGCACCGGGCCGGCGGGAAACCGTCACCGCGAAGTCTCCCCGGAAGGGCACGAGCTTCACGCTCCAGCCGGGACCCGCGGACATACGGACATCGAGCGTCCAGTCGGCGGGCCGCCCCGCGAGCGACGCGGCGTCAGCGTCGTCCAGGATCGACTTGCTCTCGACGTCGAGGATCGCGGTCATCAGGTCGTCGGCGGCGGAGGCGAGAAGCGTTCGACCGTCCAGGCTCCAGCCTGCCTGCTTCCTTGCGAAGGAGTGCCGCTTCGATCCGTCCGCGGTGTCGATTCCGGCGACCTCTCCCCGTTCGAATCGGACCAGCCGCCGGTCGCGGAACGCCGTCGCCTCCTTCGAGAGGTCTTCGATGATCGAGTTCCCGATCGTAAAGACCTGCCCCTGGCGGCTCGCGTAGACCGCGTTCCCGTCCGTGCGCGTGGAGCCGATG
>JBKPMI010000453.1:0-14697 GCA_046732075.1 Acidobacteriota bacterium
GATCGTAGCAGACCGGATACCAGCATCCGGACGCCGAGCGCCGCCACGAGCAGGTTTCCGATCGCGCTCACGACCGTCTGGACTCTCGCCGGAAGGAGCCGGTGCGTGGCGGCTCCGAACGCGGCGAGGAGCGTCTGCCAAGAGAAGGAGGCGAGTGCGAATCCGGCCACGAACGCGGCCCGCGCGTCCCACCGCGAGAGCTCGTCCGCGCTGCGCCCGAGGACGAATGCCGCGAAATAGGCCACGGTCAGCGGATTGATGATCGTGAGCCCGACGAACTGGACGTAGGTGCGGAGATCACCGGCGCCGCGGGGTTGTTCGACCATCTCCGCAGGACGCGCGGCCCGGCGGCCGCGGACGAACCCCCAGATCCCCATGGCGACGAGACCGAGTCCGCTCACGATCCGGAGGATCCCGGCGATCGGCGCGAGGAGGTCCGCGATGATCCCGCCGGCGGCCGCGACGGCGAGAGCGCCCAGGAGGTCCGCGGTCGAGGCTCCGGCTCCCGCGAAGAACCCGCGCCGGAATCCGTGCCGCAGCGACGTGTCCAGGATGAGGAGGGAAATGCCGCCGACCGGGATCGCGATCCCGTATCCCGCGAGGAGTCCCTCCAGGAAAATCTTCAACAAGACGGCGGCGCCTTACGGAGAGAGAGACGCGGACCGCGCCGGGACCTGCACCCTCACGGAAGCCCACGACCCGAACTCTCCGGGATAGCGAGCGTCGCGGATCGTCACGGTGGCCGCGTCCGCTTTGCGCTGTACCTCGAAGTACGGGAAGCGCGCCCACACCAGGAACTTCGAACCGTCGCGCGAGCGCGCCGCGGCAATCGCCAGCGGATCCCGATCGTTGCGCGGGATGAACTCCGGCGCGAGCGGGATCGCCGGACGCGTCCGCCACCGCATGGTGCCGACGCGATAACCGTCGGGGACCTCGAGCGACACGATGCGCTGCAGCGGGTCGATGGCGACCGGGGACACGATCGCGCGGCCGGGCGAGAGCCCCGCCGCGAGGGCGGCGCGGTGGACGAGGCTTCGGCCAGCCGCGCTCGACGCGAGCATCGCGAGGATGTAGACGGCCGTGAGGCCCAGAGCCACACGGGACGGCTGCTCGGGCCGGGCGTGCCCGCGCCGGCGCCGCACCGCCGACCAGGCGACGCCGACGGCGAGCGCGACCCACACCCACGGGTCCACGATGAAGAGCGCGTCGCCGTAGAACCAGCGCTTCGAGAACGGATAGAGGAATCGCACGCCGTACGTGTTCAGGAAGTCGAGCAGGGGGTGGGAGAGCACCGAGACGAACGAGAGGAGAAGAAGCGCGCGGAATCGGGCGGGCACCTCGTCCGGACGGCGGCGCCGGCGAACGAAGCGGTCCCAGCCCACCATGGCTCCCGCGAGGACGACCGGCAGGACGGCCATCGCGAGGGCGCCGTGGGTCCAGCCGCGCCGGAACGCGAAGGAGGTCGGCGAGTCCGCGTACACGTAGGTCACGGCATCCACGTCGGGCAGGTTCGCGCCCACGAGGAGCGTCGCCATGGCGAGCGGCGTCCGGCGCTTCAGACCGGCTTCGCCGAGCGCGGCGCCGACGAGCGTGTGGCAGAGGTTGTCCATGAGAGATGGCGCTTCCTCCCCTTCGAATCTCAACCGGGTCTCGGGGAGTATGTTGCAGTCAGGGGAACACCATGAAAGTTCGGTCCGTCCAGTCCGTCATCCCGGCCACCGCGACCTACGAAGGGGCCGGGTTCCTGGTCCACCGTCCGTTTCCGACGCCGGCGCTCGACCACCTCGATCCGTTCCTGCTGTTGGACGAGATGGGTCCGTCCGACCTCGGACCCGGCGAAGCGAAGGGGGCGCCCGACCATCCGCACCGCGGGTTCGAGACGGTGACCTATCTCCTCTCCGGAGCGATGCAGCACAAGGATTCGCAGGGCAACCGCGGCCAGCTCCGGCCCGGAGACGTCCAGTGGATGACGGCGGGGTCCGGAGTCGTCCACTCCGAGATGCCCGAACCGGCGTTCGCCGCGACCGGCGGGCGCATGCACGGGTTCCAGCTCTGGGTCAACCTGCCGGCGCGCGACAAGATGACGCGGCCGCGCTACCAGGAGATCCCGGCGGCGGGAATCCCGGTCGCGAAGAGCCCGGATGGAAAGGTGACCGCCCGCGTGATCGCGGGCGAGGCTCTGGGCGAGCGCGCCGTGATCGAGACTCGGACGCCGATCTTCTACATCGACTATGAGCTCGCGCCCGGCGCTTCCCTCGAGCAGCCGGCGTCCGCCGAGTACAACACGTTCGCCTACGTGGTCGAGGGCGAAGGGACCTTCGGGTCCAACCGCCGTTCCGCGCGGCGGCACGAGATGGTCCGCTTCGCGCCGGACGGCGACGCGGTCGCGATCGAGGCGGGCAAGGGCTCTCCGCTACGCGTCCTCCTGATCGGCGGCGTGCCGCTGAGCGAACCGGTGGCGCGTTACGGCCCGTTCGTCATGAACACCCGCGCCGAGATCGTGCAGGCATTCGAGGACTACCAGGCGGGACGTTTGGGCGAGATCGCCTGACGGCGACACCGCGGCCGCAACCGCGGCAACAAAAATAGATCCGTCCCCTTTTTCGGGGGAGATAATCCCGCCCCAAGATCCCGGCCACCGAGAGGAGGGTTATGTACAAGACCAAACCTTGCGGCGACTGCGCGATGCCGCCGGCCGAACGTCCGCTGAAGGTCCTCGTCCTGAACGCCTCGCTCAAGCGATCCCCTGAGATCTCGAACACCGGCGAGGTCGCGCAGCTCGTCCTCGACTCCATGGAGCCTTACGGGATCGAGAGCGAGATGATCCGGCTCGCGGACCACATGATCCCGACCGGCCTCGGCTTCCGGGAAGGGCCGAATGACGACTGGCCCGAGATCGTCGGGAAGATCAAGGCGGCCGAGGCGCTCATCTTCGCCACGCCGATCTGGTGGGGCGGGCGTTCGAGCCTGATGCAGAGAGTCATCGAGCGGCTGGACTCGCTCGACGAGGAGTACATCGCCAGCGGGCGGAGCGCCCTCTACAACAAGGTGGCCGGCGTCGTGATCACGGGCAGTGAAGACGGCGCGCTTTCGACGCTCGGTTCGATCATGATGGTCCTGACCTTCATGGGATTCACCCTGCCGCCGGAGTGCGCCGCGTACTGGGTCGGCGAAGTCGGCGATCCTCCGAGCATGGACCGGGAGAAGCGTCTCCGGAACAAGGCGACGCCGCACATGGCGAAGAACATGGCCCGGAACCTGGTGTACTACGCGCGGCTCCTGAACCAGCACCCGCTGGTCACGGAGCGCGCGGAGGCGACGGCCGAGGCGTAGCTACCGTTCGGCCCGGGGCGACCGGCCGGACTCTTCCGAAGGGTGTGGGGCGCTCTCCCCGGCTTTCTTCGCTGCCGAGTGGGCAACCGCGAACGCCCGGCTCTCGTCGCCGCCGTATTCCCCGTACGCGTTGTTGAACGCCTTCAAAAAAGCGTGCTTCTGGTGGGTCGTGTACTGGTCGACCTGCGCTTCCGGCAGGTCCGAGATCTTCTCGTAAGGCATTTTTCGCACCTCCCGCCGTTTTATGCTGACGGCGTGCCATCGATCGCGGCGATCGACCCCGGCTACTTCGCCAGATCGCTCGCGGAGAAGTGCACCGGCAGGCCCATCTCGCGGATGAGGTTGTGCGCGCCGTCGACGGCGTCCATGACCCACAGCATGTACCGCGTATCCACGTGGATGGTCCGGGTCACGTCCGGGTTGACGAGGTAGTCCGAGCCCATCGCCTCGTAGTTCCCGTCGAAGGCGAGGCCCGCGAGCTCCCCCGAGGCGTTCAGCGTTGCCGACCCGGAGCTGCCGTTGGTGATGTCGCCGCTCGAAAGGAAGTTGACTGGCACGTCGTGGAGCTCCGGGTCCGCATACGGCCCCTCCTTCTTGTGGGTCGACGCGGTCAGGAGGACCGTTGGGCTGTCGAACGGGTCCTGGCCGGTCTCCTTTTCCACCACGCCGTGCAGCGTGGTCTGCGCCTCGTACTCGACGGAGTCGCGCGGCGAGTAGCCCTCGACCTTCCCGAACGAGACCCGCAGCGTGCCGTTGGCGTCCGGGTAGACGCGGCCCTTGCGCATCTTCTGGAGAAGGGCCACGTACTTCGGGCGGAGCCGCATCATCGCCCCGGCGACCTCGTTGTCGCGCCTCTCCTTCTCGTCGAGCGTCTTCCGGAGATCGCGCGCGAACCCGAGCATCGCGTCCTGGCGCGCCTGGAGCTGCGCGCGCGACTCGTCGAACATCGCCAGCCGCTCTTTGGCGTCTGCGATCTTCGTGTTTCCGTAGAGGCGGTCGAGCAGTTTCTCCACGGCGGCCGATGGCTCCCGCTCTCCGGTCGCCGCGATCGCGTCGTCCACGGCCGGGATGCGCTGCCCTTTCGGCAGCTTCGCCGCCTCGAGCAGGAAATAGCGCAATCCGGCTCGGTCGCTCTTCGGTTCGATCGTGCGCTGCGCGCGCTTGACCGCGGCGTTCATCCGCTTCCAGTCGCGTTCCTGGTAGTTGAGCGCCCGGTCGAGGTCGTTCTTCGACCGCTCTCCCGAGAGCCGCCAGAGCGTGTTCGCCTGCGACAGCATCGGCGAGGCGGTCAACAGCCACTCGAGGACGGCGTCCCGTTCCCGCGTCTCGATCAGCCGGGAGTTCCACTTTGCAATCTCGGCCAGCGCCTGCTCGTGGGCGCGGCGTGCCGCGGGATCGTTCGCCACGAGCGACGCGAGCTCCTTCTCTTCCGTGGTCCGGCGGTCGATCAGCTTGCCCTTGTCGAAGGCCTCCAGCGTCCCTTCGTACTTCTTGAGGTAATTCAACAGGCTGCGGACGCGGGCGGCGTTGCGGATGTCCACGTCCTTGTCGGCCTTTCCGGCTTCCTCGAGGATCCGGATGAGCTCCTTCCGGTACCGGATGGACGTCGGCAGGTCGAAGTCGTGCGCCTCGCGAACCTCGCTCGCGAGCTCGTACCGATACGTCCTGCCGGGGTATCCAATCGTCATCATCAGGTCGCCGGGGTCCACGTCGGCCGTGGAGACCTTGAGGAAGTGCTTCGGCCGGTAGGGCACGTTCCCCGCCGCGAAGTCCGCGGGTCTCCCGTCGGGTCCGACGTAGGCGCGCAGGAACCCGAAGTCCCCGGTGTGCCGCGGCCACATCCAGTTGTCCACCTCTCCGCCGTAGTTCCCAATGCCGCGCGGCGGCGCGTACACGAGGCGGACGTCGCGGATCTCGAGCTGCTGGATCCGCCAGAACCTCGACCCTTCGAAGAAGGACGGCACGGTGCAGCGGACGCCGCCGGCTTTCTCGCAGTCCCGGACGAGCTCTTTACGCCGTCTTTCGACCCGGTCGTAACGCTCGAGGTCCGAGAGCTTCTCGCCCGCGCGCGGGAGCACCCGGTCGGTCACGTCTTCGATCGAGGTCGTCACCCAGACCCGGGCGTCCGGCGCGGCCGTGATTTCTTCGGCCATCGTCTTCGCCAGGAAACCCTTCTCGATCAGGTCCCGGTCGGGCGACGAGTTGAACTGAAGGTAGTTGTAGACGCAGTGGTGGTTGGTGACGATCAGCCCCTTCGGCGAAACGAAGGATGCGCTGCAGCCGCCGAGCGAGACGATCGCGCCCATCGGGTCGCCCGTCAGGTCGGCGAGCTTGCGGGGGTCGAGCTTGAGGCCCATCTTTGTGAGCTCCGGGGCGAGCTGCGGGACCTGCTCCGGCATCCACATTCCCTCGCCGGCAAAGAGCCGGGAGCTGAGAGCGGCCAGGGCGAAAGCGGCGATCCGGACGGTTCTCGGGTTCAAGGGTTCCTCCTCCGGCCGGGGCCGGCGCCGATCGGGCGGGACATTTTAGCGGGCTAGCGGGTTGCCGGGCGCCCCTTCCGTCTCCGTAACCTTTTCCGTGGCGGACCGTCTCCCGGTTCTGGAGGAATGACGCAAAATGATCACGGCTGCCGTCAACGCCCTTCTCCTGGCGCTTCTGACGCTTCTCCCGACCGCGGCGCGATCCACCGGAGCCGACGATTCCGACCATTCGGGCGCGAACGTCGTCTTCGCGGGAACGGATGACGTCGAGTTCGAGAACGGGGAGCCGGTCATCGTGCGGGTCGGCCGGCGCGGCTTCATCGGCGTCACGCTCATGGAGATCACCCCCGAGCTGCGCGTCCACTTCGGCGCGCCGAAAGACGCGGGAGTCCTGGTCTCGGACGTCGAAAGCGGCACGCCGGCCGCGAAGGCCGGCCTGGAAGTCGGCGACGTGATCACCGACATCGACGGGAAGCACGTCGAGTCGAGCCGGGACCTGTCGCGCGGGATCCGAAGCCGGAAGAGCGGCGAAACCGTGCAGCTCGACGTCGTCCGCGGACGAGCCGGGCGGAAGATTTCGGTGACGGTCGAGGAGCGCGAGGGCCGCGAGCGGACGATCGACCTCGGAGAGCTCGGCAACCTCGGCGACATGAAGGACAAGCTGCGGCGGCACGCCTGGGTGATGCGCGACTTCGGCTCCGGCGACCACCCGGTCATCGAGAACCTGGACGAGCTGCCTCGCATGAGCGACCGCCTCGACGAGCTCGAGAAGCGTGTGAAGGAGCTCGAGAAGCGCCTTCCCGGCCGGTAGAAACGCCCTTCCGGCCTCGGTGAACGGCCCGTGAATGGGCCGGAAATACCGCGCTCCCGTTCCGGATTGGAAAAGCTGGAGAGCATTCCTCTCCGGAACGGAGTGGTCTTATGAAATCTCAAACCTGGTTCCGGGTCCCACTCATCCTGGGTGGCCTCATCCTCGCGTCGATCGCGAGCGCGCAGGCGCGGCCGTCGCTGACGGAGCTCGAGATCACCGACAAGGTCCGCAGCGCAGTGCTGCAACTCCCCTATTACGGCGTCTTCGACCTGATCGCGTTCGGCGTCGAGGGCAACACGGTCACGCTCGCGGGAGACGTGTATCGGGCGTCACTCAAGAAAGAGGCCGAAGACACGGTCAAGAAGATCCCGGGAATCGCCCGCGTCGCCAACAAGATCGAGATCCTTCCGGCTTCGATCGACGACGACCGGATCCGCCAGCAGGTCTTCCACAACATCTACACGGACGACTTCCTGTCGCGGTACGGAACGCCCGTGCCGGGATTCAACGGGCTGCGCGCGGGTCGCCGCTACTGGGGCCGCACGTTCGGCTCCTGGCCCGGCTTCCGGACCGGCATGTGGGGTCGCGCCCCCTTCCTCGGTATGGAGCCGCTCGGGAACTACGGGATCCACATCATCGTCCGGGCCGGCAACGTGACCCTCTTCGGCACGGTCTCGAACGAGGCCGACAGGACGAAGGCGGGACTCGAGGCCCGGGACGTCCTCGGCGTGCACAACGTGGACAACGAGATCCAGATCGTCGGGGAGTAATTCCGGCGCATAACCGGAGCGGCGTTCTCGCGTATCGAGGAGGATGAGCCTCCAAAAAGTCCGCTGCGCCGCCCCGGCTCTCCTCCTCATCCTCCTTCCCGCCGCCCTCGCCGCGCAGGCGGCGGCCGGTCTCTCCGCCGACAAGATGCGCGAAATGGAGGCGGCGGCGAAGGCGGGCAGCTTCCCGAAGCTGACGAGCGTGCTCGTCGCCCGGAATGGAAAACTCGTTTATGAGAAGTATTTCGACGGGTCGGACGCATCGGCCCTGCGCAACACACGCTCGGCGACCAAGACGGTCACGGGAATGCTCGTCGGCCTCGCGATCGAGAAGGGGCTCCTCTCCGGGGTCGACGCGCCGATCCTCCCCTTCTTCCCGGAGAAGCAGCCCGTTCAGAACCCCGACCCCCGCAAGCAGAAGATCACGGTCGAGGACCTCCTGACCATGAGCTCCCTCCTCGAGTGCGACGACTGGAACGAGTATTCGCGCGGAAACGAGGAGCGGATGTACCCGATCGAGGACTGGGTCCAGTTCACTCTCGACCTGCCGATCCGCGGCTTCATGTCCGGGAACCCGAAACCCGAGGATTCCCCGTACGGCCGGAGCTTCCGCTACTGCACTGCCGGGGTCGCGACGCTCGGCGCCGTCCTCGAGAAGGCGACGAAGACGAAGGTGGCCGACTTCGCCCGCGCGAACCTCTTCGAGCCGCTCGGAATCCAGAAGGCCGAGTGGGCCTTTTCGGGGCTCGGTCTTGCGCTGACCGGGGGCGGCCTGCAGCTGGCGAGCCGAGATCTCCTCAAGCTCGGCCAGCTGTACGCGAACGGCGGTACTTTCGAAGGCAAGAGGTTGCTTTCCGAGCGGTGGGTCCGCGAGTCCACCCGGCCGCACGCCCGAATCGACGAGAAGACCGAGTACGGCTACCTGTGGTGGCTTCACACCTTCATCCCCGGCGACAAATCCACCGCCGCGTTTTTCATGACGGGCAACGGCGGCAACAAGGTCGTCGTCTTTCCGGAGCTCGGGCTGGTCGCGGTCGTTACCGCGACGAACTACAACGCGAAGGGGATGCACGAGTCGACCGAGCGGGTGCTCACGGAGTACGTGCTGCCGGCGGCGCGCAGCAAGTAATTGTCGAACGCCGTGCCGGAGCCCTACGGCCTCGGAGCGCGCGGCGCACGACGGAACGGATGCGCCTCCGTGTTGAAAACGACCGAAGCGAAATCGAGCGTCTCCTCGGGCGCGGAGAGCAGGTAGAGGTACTTCAGAGTCTCGGCCAGGAAGTAGCTCGGCATGCGGTCGCCCTTTTCGCCCGTGACGACGTTCTTCAACGTCGTATATCCCGCGTCGGTCCGGCACCGTGCGACTACGCTCTCGAAGAACGTCCGCCCCATCTCCCGGTAACGCGGGTCCTTCGTGTACCGGTAGAGGTAGTACGCAGACTCGATGATCTCGGGGCGCAGCGGATAGCCCGGGTACGTCGCTTCCATCTTCCGATAGTCGAGAACCTCCGGCTCGATCCCGTGGAGGTTCCACATGCGGAGACACGAGTCCTGGAGGCGGCGGGCGCGGCCGAGGTCTCCCGCGAACGCGAGGACCGCCGGGAGAAATGCGTGCAGCGCGCCGAACTCGGTGGCCGTCCGCTCTCCGGTCGTCATGTCGGACTGCCCGTACCAGAGCCCGTTCGGGGTCTCGTCCGCGAGCGTCGCGTTCACCGCGCGCAGGCTCTCCCGCGCCATCGTCCGGCAGTCGGCGTCGTCGAAGAGGGCGCCGCACTTCACGAGGTACTCGTAGTACGAATCGATCCCGCCGCCGACGTGGCTGGCGCGGCTCACCCACTCCCCGGTCTCGACGTCGATCTCCTCGCCGACCAGGCCGAGCTTCGACCTCCGCCGATACAGCTGGACGAGCGCGTTCTTCGCCTTCTCGAAGAAGACCGGCATGTTCGTCAGCCGCGCGAGCGTGCCGAACTCCAGCACCAGCGTTCCGATCTCGGCGGGGTTCGACTTCGCCCCGCTCGTCTTTCCGGTCTTGAGGTTCACGAACATGTACGGCATGCCGGTCGGCGAGTCGAAGACCGGCAGCAGCCGCGTTCCGAGCTCCGACGCGAGGAGGAGGAGGCGGGGGTCGTCCGTCATCTCGTACGCCGACAGGAGGCCGCCGAGCAGCCGGATCGTGATCTCGAAGTTCTTGACGGTCACGTCCCGGTCGAACGAGAGCTTCTCGAGAATGAGCGCTTTCGCCTTCTCCGCCTCATCGGTGCGACCCATCAAAAGGAGCGTGTCGAGCGAGTCGACCGGCGTCATCAGGAGCGACTGGCCGCCGTACCAGTCGTGGGGCGTCCGGCTCACGGGGTTCAGCTCGTCGTGACCCCAGGCGTACTGCTCGTAGCCGCGCCAGGCGTGGAGGAGCTCCTCCTTCACGCGGGCTGCCAGAGCTTCGCGGTCCGGCGCGGGCCTGCGGGAAGAGGCCGGCGGTCCGGGAGAAGCCGCGCAGGCCGAAACGAGAACGGCCGCGCCGAGGAGCGCGGCCGCCGCGCCCCGGCTCACGCCCGGACGGGCTCGTCGGCTCCGCGGTAAGCCGTCAGCGCCCACACGATGAGGATGACCGCCCCCATCGCGAGATAGAAACGCTTCGCCGGCGAACCCGGGCCGTACCCCGCATAAGACGGGAGGAGCAGCAACGCGATCCCCACGATGAGCTCGACGATCCCGTGGTACACGAACGGGACCTTCTTCCAGATGCCCATCGGGAAACGCGTGATGAGCGTCAGCAGGAGGTGAATGGCCGCGAGCGAGTAAGCGATCGCCGCCGGAGATCCGCCGAGGCCGACGAGAGCGGGCGCGAGAAGGAGGACGACGACCGTCACCAGGTCGATCACGCCGTGGACCCGGGGAGAAAGAATGCGCATGCTTCCCTCCGGCCCGAGTCTAGCCCGGCTGCGATAGCCTCGAAGATCGGGAGGCGACGATGAAGATCCGCGGACTGACCGTTTCGATTCTGCTGCTGGCTACGTGCTTCGCTTCGGGCCAGACCGCGCGCCCGAGAACCGCGGCGGCGCCGGCCGACGCGGTGTCCGTCGATGCGATCGTGGCGGCGCTTTACGCCTCCGTGAGCCACGGGCCCGACGCGACCGCCGATTTCGACCGCCTCCGCGGGATCTACCTCTACGTCGGGATGTTCATTCCGCCCAAGCGCGCCGGCACCGAGAACTTCACGGTCATGGACGTGGACGCCTTCGAGGAGCGGATCCGCAAAGCCGCCGCGGAGCGCAAGGAAAAGGGAACGCCCGCCACCGGGTTCTTCGAGCGCGAGATCGCGCGGCGCACCGACTGCTTCGGCAACGTGTGCCAGGTCTTCTCGACGTACGAGTCGCGGCACTCGCCTTCCGACGAGAAGCCGTTCGAGCGCGGGATCAACTCGATCCAGCTTCTCCGCGACGGGAGCCGGTGGTGGATCGCGTCGGTCGCCTGGGACGCCGAGCGTCCCGACAACCCTCTGCCGAAGGAGTACCTGCCGACGAAGCCCTGAGGTTCAGCTCTTCGGCTTCGCGCTCTTGAACAGACCCGCGTACTGCCCGTATCCCTCCTCGACGAGCTTCTCCGCCGGGATGAAGCGCATCGCCGCGGAGTTCATGCAGTAGCGCGTGTGCAGGGGCGGCGGTCCGTCGTTGAAGACGTGCCCGAGGTGCGAGTCGGCGTGCACGGAACGCACCTCGATTCCCAGGAAGCCGCCGAGCAGGAGCCCGCTGTTCGGCTTCACGTTGTCCTTTTCGAGAGGCTTCGTGAAGCTTGGCCAGCCCGTGCCCGAGTCGTACTTGTCGAGCGAAGAAAAGAGCGGCTCTCCCGAGACGACGTCGACGTAAATGCCGGGACGCTCGTTGTTGTAGTACTCGTTGGAAAACGCGCGCTCGGTGCCGGCCTTCTGAGTCACCTCGTACTGGAGCGGCGTCAGCTTCTTCTTCAGCTCCTCCGCCGGGGGCTTGCGGAAGTTCGCGGCGACCCAGCCCTTCTGCCGCGCCGTCTCCTGCCCGCGCGCGAACGCCGCGGCGAGCAATACCGAACCGATCGCCATCATCGTCTTCTTCACTGGTGCCCTCCCGCCGCCTCGCCCCACAGCTGTCTCAGCCGGGCGTCGCGGCCGCAGCCCGCCCGATACGTTTTGTATTGAATCGGGTCTTTCTTGTAGAAGTCCTGGTGATACTCCTCGGCGCGGTAGAACGGCGTCGCCTTGACGATCTGCGTCACGATCTTCCCCTTGAAACGGTCCTCCTGCTCGAGCTTCGCCTTCGACGCCTCCGCCGCCTGTTTCTGAGCCGCGTCCTTGTAGAAGATCGCGGACCGGTACTGGTTGCCGTGATCGCAGAACTGGCCGTCGGCCTGGAGCGGATCGACGTTGTGCCAGAAGATGTCGAGGAGCTTTTCGTAGCTGATCTTCTCGGGGTCGTAGATCACCTGGACGGACTCGGCGTGCCCCGTCACCCCCGAGCCGACCTGCTCATAGGTCGGGTTCGCGACGTGGCCTCCCGTGTAGCCGGAGATCACGGCGACGACGCCGGGGACCCCTTCGAACGCGGTCTCCTCGCACCAGAAGCAGCCGCCCGCGAAGACCGCGGTCGAGCGGTTTGCGGGAGAAGCCAGGGCGAGAGAGCCCGCCGCCAGGCAGAAGATGAGGGCGATTGCGAGGCGAGATTTCAAGATGACCTCCGAACGACACCCGTCAAAACAGGGTCACCCGGGAAATAGATTCCGGAGATGTCCGGAGATTCAGATTCCGGGGAATCCGAGACTCCGGTCGGACCGTAAATAGGAAAGAGAAAGGGGCTGGCCGCCTGGCCAGCCCCCGGGAAAATAGATCTGTCCCCTTTTCGGAAGCGCTGAATAAGGAGCCGGGTGCAGGGACGTAGTCCCTGTCCCCGGAACTACTTCTTGTTCGTCCAGCTCTGCTTGACGACCTTCCACTGGCCGTTCTCTTCGGTCATCTCGATCGTGCCGTAGTTCATTTCACCGCCCTGCTTGCCGGTCGCGAGCAACGTCGCCTTCTTCCCGTCGACCTTCAACGAGGTGAACTTCAGATCCGTCGGGCTCATCGACTTCAGGAAGGCCATGCCCTCCTTGGGATCCATCTTCATTTCCTTCATCTGCGCATCCATGCCCTTGGCGGACTCCGCGGCCATCCCCTTCTTGTAGGCCTCGTAGTCGCCGGCGGCGATGGTCTTCTCCAGGGCGCGGTAGGCCTTTCCCTGCGGGGTCGCTTCGATGTCCTGGGACTTCCCGGCCGCGAGAAGCGGCGCGGCGACCAGCGCGGCGAACAGAAGGGTGGCAGCGTTCCGGATCGGGATTCGCATCGTTCGATCTCCTTTTTCGAGTTGTTTGCCCTATTGTCGCTCAAGTCCGGGCGGATTGCCCTCCTCCGGCGTCCAGGAACGGATGGAGATCTCGTTTTCCCCGGAGGGCTCGACCACCCGAATCTCGTCGAAGCCCTCCTCCCACTCGGGCGGCTGGAAGCGCTTGAAGGTCGCGAGGACTCCGGGCACCGGGATCACCTGGCCCTCGGGGCGGCGCTTGTTGCGCGCGAGAGCCGTGCGAAGCGGCGTCCGGAAGTAGTACGCGACCACGCGGAAACCCGCGGCCTTCGCCGCCGGGATGATCTCCGCCCGATGGGCCTTCGACGCGTTCGTATCGTCGAGCACGAACGACTGCCGCGCCGCGAAGCAGGCCTTTATGAGCACCATCTCCCGGCTCCGGGTCTTCAGCATGTCGCGGCTGATGCGCACGTGCGTGTCGAAGAACCGCTCGCGGTAGAGGGTGGTTTTTCCGGAGCCCTGGATTCCGATGGAGAGAACCGCCTCCATTCCGGCAACTGTAGCCGAGCGGTGGCGGCGTTCTCTTGTTCCTGACATCCTTGCGCCATGGCCGCGACTCGAAAGACCCGGCGCCCGCCGACGTCGTCGAAGCCCGCTCGATCCAGAGGAGGCCTGCGCGAGCTCTCCCGGGCGCTGCGCGCGTTCGCGCTTTCGCTGCCCGGCGCGACGGAGGATTTTCCCTGGGGCGAGCGCGTCGCGAAGGTCAACGGAAAGGTCTTCGTCTTCCTGGGTCTCGATCCGGTGCCCGGCGGCGAGATGGGGTTCAGCGTGAAGCTGCCGGCTTCCGCCGAGGAGGCGCTGGAGCTCCCCTTCACCGCGCCGACCGGCTACGGCCTCGGCAAGTCCGGCTGGGTCACCGCGAAGTTCGGCGAGAAGGACGCGCCGCCCCGCGCCATCCTCGAGTCCTGGATCCTGGAGAGCTACCGGGCGATCGCGCCGAAGAAGATCGCCGCCACTCTCCGAGCCTGATTCGGACAACGGCAGCATTCCGGCCTCCGTAGACCGGAGAAGGAGGCCCCCATGCGAATCGGACCCGCGGTCGTGCTCCTCTCCGCCCTGGCTCTTCCGGTGAGCGCCCAGACCGATCCGAGAGCCTTCGAGATTTCCCCGTTCCTCGGATATCTCTTCGGAGGCGCGGTCTACGACTTCGGTTCGGACCCGCATGTTCGCGCCGACGTGGCGGATCACGCGGCCTACGGTGTCCGCCTCGGATACGCGGTCACGCCGTGGCTCCAGCCCGAGGTCGAGTGGTCGCGCAGCGAGACGAGATTGCAGAGCCGGGCCTCGTTGGACGCGCCGGATTTTCCGTTGACGATCGACTATTTCCTGGGAGGGCTGACTTTTCATTTCACCCGGGATCGCATCCGGCCATATGCGTCGATTTCCGCGGGCGTCGCGAGACTCGCGCCTCCCGGCGGCGAATCCGACCTGGTGCGCGACGAGACGGAATTCACCGGGAGCGCGGCACTGGGAGTGAAGACGTTCCTGACGCCCTCCCTGGGTCTGCGTTTCGACGCGCGCGGCTACGCGACTCGAACGTCGGACGCGCGATTGGGACTCGTGTGCACCACGAATTCCGGTTCGCCGGGGGGACCTGTGGTTCCGGTGTCGACGCCCTGTCCGGCGAAGGATTGGCTCATCAATGGAGAGCTGACCGGAGGATTGGTGCTCGCCTTCTGATTTCGACGTCTCCGCCGGAGCCTGTGGTATTGCTCCGGCGAAGACAGATGGCAAGACGCATCCCGGACGTCATCGTCGTCGGCGCCGGTGCCGCGGGGCTCGCAGCCGCGGAGGCGCTCACCCGCGCGGGCGCCTCGGTCCTGGTGCTCGAAGGGCGGGCACGCGCCGGTGGGCGGATCTGGACGCGCCGGATCCGGGGTTGGCCCGTACCGGTCGAGCTCGGCGCCGAGTTCGTCCACGGCCGCGCGGCCGAGGTCCTCGAC
>JBKPMI010000454.1:0-5590 GCA_046732075.1 Acidobacteriota bacterium
AGTCCCCGCTCCCGGGCGCCCGCGAGCGATCCGGACGCGACGAGGTCCGCGTAGGAGACGGTCTCCGCCTTGATGAAGCCGCGCTCGAAGTCGGAGTGAATCACTCCGGCGGCCTCCGGCGCGGTGTAGCCCTCGTGGAACGTCCAGGCGCGCGCCTCTTTCTCGCTCGCCGTGAAGAACGTGCGCAGGCCGAGGAGGTGGTAGACCGCACGGATCAGGGTCTCGACGCCGGACTCCGACACACCGAGCCCCGCCAGGTATTCGGCGGCCTCGGCCGGGGGAAGCTCGGCCAGCTGCGCCTCGATCTCGGCGGACACGACCACGGCTTCCGTGCCCACGTGGGTCTCGGCATAGTGGCGCACCGCCTGGACCCGTTCGAGCTGCGCAGCCCGGGCGAGGTCGTCCTCTCCCACGTTCGCCGCGAAGATCATGGGGCGCGACGTCAACAGGAAGAGCCGGCGCGCGATCTCCTTCTCCTCGGGATCGAGCTCGAGCGTCAGGGCGCGCTTGCCGGCATCGAGGTGCCGTTCGAGCTTCTCGGCCACGGCCAGCAACGCCTTCGCGTCCCGGTCGCCGCCGCGCGCCGTCTTTTCGGCCTTGTCCCGGGACCGGGCCACGGTCTCCAGGTCCGCCAGCACCAGCTCGGTCTTGATCGTTTCGATGTCGCCCAGCGGATCGATGGCGCCCGCCACGTGAACGACGTCCCGGCTCTCGAAGCACCGCACGACCTCCACGATCGCGTCCACCTCCCGGATGTGCTGCAGGAACTTGTTGCCGAGTCCTTCCCCCTTCGACGCACCCCGGACGAGTCCCGCGATGTCCACGAACTCGATCGTCGTGGGCACGACCTTCGTGGTCCGCGAGATGTTCGCCAGGGTCTCGAGGCGCGCGTCGGGCACCGTGACCACGCCGACGTTCGGATCGATCGTGCAGAAGGGGTAGTTCGCGGCCTCCGCCTTGCGCGTCCGGGTGAGCGCGTTGAAGAGCGTGGACTTGCCCACGTTCGGAAGACCCACGATTCCGGCTCGCAGCATCCGGACAGTCTACCGGCGGGCCCGCGCCGCTCTTTCCCCCTGCCCTATGATCGCGGCGTCGTGCGCCGCCTTCTGAACATCCTCCTCGCGGCGCTTCCCATCGCCGTCGCGTCCCGTCTGCTCCACTGGCCGGAGTGGGCGACGTTCGCCGCCGCGGCCGTAGCGCTCCTGCCGCTCGCCGGCTGGATCGGACGCGCGACCGAGCATGCCGCGGGAAAGATGGGGACGGGCCTGGGCGGCCTCATGAACGCCACGTTCGGGAACGCGGCGGAGTTGATCCTCACGATCTTTGCGCTTCGTGCGGGGCTCGTGGACGTCGTGAAGGCGTCGCTGACGGGCGCGATCATCGGAAACACGCTCCTGGTGCTGGGCCTGTCGGCCGTCGTCGGCGGCGCCCGGCACGGCACACAGAAGTTCCCGGTGGGACCCACCGGAAGGCACGCGGCGATGATGATCCTCGCGGTCTCCGGCATGGCGCTTCCGGCGGTATTCGCCACCGTCGTGCACAAGGAGTTCATCCGGGAGGAGGTCTCGGTGGGAGTGTCGATCCTCCTCCTCCTGACCTACGCGGCGTACATCTACTTCTCTTACTTCTCCCGCCAGCGCGACGTCCGGTCGGGAGCGGACCACGCGGACTCCGCCGCCGGCTGGTCGCTGCGCCGGGTCTTCGTGGTCCTCGGGCTGTCGGTCGTCGGGACGGTCGTCGCGAGCGAACTCCTGGTGGGCTCGATCGAGGCGGTGTCCCGCCAGCTCGGGCTTTCGCACTTCTTCATCGGCCTGATCGTGATTCCGATCCTGGGAAACGTGGCCGAGAACTACAGCGCGGTCGTCTTCGCAAGCCGCAACAAGATGGACCTGGCCCTTTCGATCGCGGCGAATTCCTCCACCCAGATCGCGGTCTTCGTGGCACCCCTCCTGGTCATCGTGTCGCTCTGGATCCGCCCGATGGACCTGATCTTCCAGCCGATCGAGCTCGTCACGCTGTTTGCGTCCTCCGCGATCTTTGCCTACATCTCCCTCGACGGAGAGACGAACTGGCTCGAGGGGGTCCAGCTCCTGGCGCTCTACCTGATCGCCGCGGTCGCCTTCTTTTTCCTGCCGGGCTAGGGGACGCGGGACAGGGGACACGGGACGCGAAAAAACCGCTGAAAAACGGGCCTCTTTCGGGGCCGGGGAGAGGGCGAAAAAAAGCTCCGCGGCGGCGGAATAGACCCCCGCGGGAACCCGTTCTTTCTTGCCTCCGGGCAACGACAACTCGTAGGATGGCCATGGAATCCTCCGGGCATCCTGTCGAAGAAAGGACCACCGAACCGTGTCCTCGAAGAACGGCCGGCTCATCCGTTTCGTCGCCGCGGCGTCGCTCCTCTCGGCGCTCCTCCTCGTCCCCCTTCGCGGCACCACCGCCACCAACCTCGGGAGCCTGTCCGCGCTCATCGGGGTCTCCGGCAAGCTGAAGGCCATCTTCTCGCTGCCGGGCGACCCGTCGCTCGGCTCTCTGGCCGCAAACTCCGGGGCTCCCGGCGTCTACCCGCTCGCCGGCACCGGCGCCGCGGCCGAGGCGGCCCTCCAGCAACTCTCGCTCATCGTCTTGAAGCCATTCTCGGCCAAGGTCAACGGGCGGATCGGCCCCTACCGGCTGGGCAACTGGCCCTACGAGGGGAAGACCCCCATGAGCGCGAGTTACGCGACCCCGAAGGGTTTCATCGAGGTCACCCGCGAGACGTTCGGCACGAGCGTGTCCGAGCACTTCAAGCTCGGCCAGTTCGTCACCCACGACCAGAGCGACGTCTGGCCGAAATATGTCGTGCTCGACCGGCGGCTGCTCGACAAGCTCGAGCTGACGATCGCGGAAATCAACCGGATGGGGTATCCCGTCGGCACCTTCACGGTCATGAGCGGATTCCGGACGCCCCAGTACAACGAGCAGGGCGTCGGCGCCGGCGGACGCTCTGCGGTCTCCCGCCACCAGTACGGGGACGCCGCGGACGTGTACCCCGACGACGATCACGACGGCCGGTTGGACGACCTGAACCGCGACGGCCGCGTCGACCTGAAGGACGCGAAGATCCTCGCCTCCGCGGCGGAGGCGGTGGAAGCCGCCAACCCCGGGCTCGTGGGCGGCATCGGGATCTACCCGGCGACGTCCGCTCACGGACCCTTCGTTCACATCGACGCCCGCGGAACGCGCGCGCGGTGGAACGGATAAAACAGGTTTCAGGGATCAGGTATCAGGTGTCAGTGAGCCCCGGGGAACCGGGGCTTTTTCTTTTCCTGCCTCGGGACGGAATTAGGACTGACAGAGAATAGCCGGACTTTGGCCAGCCTCACGGAACGCATCGATCCGAAGACGGGCCTGCTGCGCGCGGTCTCGCGCTGGCAGATCGTCGCGCTCTCGGTCAACGACGTCATCGGCAGCGGCGTTTACCTGATCCTGCCGGTGGCCGCGGCGCAGCTCCTGGGTCCGGCGAGCGTGTGGGCCATCCTGGTGGCGGGTTTCGCTGTTCTGCTCCTCGTCCTCTGCTTCGCGGAGGCGTCGAGCCTCTTCGACCGGCCGGGGGGCGCGATCGTCTACACGCAGGCGGCCTTCGGCGACTTCGTCGGCTTCGAGGTCGGTTGGATGACGTGGATCGCGCGTATCTCCTCGATCGCCGGTCTGTCGGTCTTCTTCGCGCGCGCGGTGGGATACCTCTGGCCGGCTGCGAAGAGCGGCGTCGGCCAGTGGCTGACGATCGTGCTACCCCTCCTCGTCCTCACCGCGATCAACGTGCGCGGCGTGAAGTCGGGCGCGCACACGGCCGTCGTCCTCGCGTGGGGCAAGGTCGTCCCGCTCGTTCTCTTCGACGTGGTCGGAATCTTCTGGGTGGACTGGAACCGGATCTTCCCGGTCCCGATGCCCCAACGCGCGAACTTCATGAAGGCGGCGCTGCTGGTTCTCTTCGCCTACGCCGGCTTCGAGAACACGCCGGCGCCGGCGGGCGAGTTCCGCGATCCGAAGCGGGACGTTCCCTTCGCACTGATCATGCAGATCGTGATCGTGACCGCGATCTACACGGCGGTTCAGCTGGTGGCGCTCGGCACCGTGCCCAACCTGGGTGCGTCTCCGACTCCGCTCGCGGACGCCGCCACGATGATGATCGGACCGGTCGGGGGGTTGATCCTGACGCTCGGAGCGGTGCTCTCGGTCCTCGGAACCAACAACAATACGGTGCTCGCGGGCCCGCGATACCTCTATGCGCTCGCCGAGATGGGAAAGCTTCCGCGCGTGTTCGGCAAGATTCACCCGCGTTACCGGACCCCTTACATCGCGATACTCACGCAGACGGGGGTGGCTCTCCTCCTCATGCTGACCGGCACCGCCGAGGAGCTGGCGGTTCTGTCGGCGATCGCCCGCCTGGCGACCTACATCGGGACGGCCGCCGCGGTCCCCGTCCTGCGGCGGAAGCTGCCCGCCACGGAACGGACGATCCGGCTCCCCGGGGGGCCCCTCATCCCGATTGCGGCGCTCGCCATCTGTCTCCTCTTCCTGTCGGCGGCGGAGGCCAAGAACTGGATCGCGGGGGGAATCGCCCTGGCGGTCGGCGCCGCCATCTACGCGGCCGCCCGGCCGGCCCGGAGTGAGGCCTCGGCGTAACGCACGGGAGGGGGTCGGTTGCCCCGCCCTCGACCGTGTGCTAAGAACCGCCTCTTCCCCGATGTCGTGAAATGAACGAACGGTCGATCGGCTCCGATGTCTTCGCCGTGCTCGGGATCCTCGTTCTCGAGCGCGACGCGAGCGGCCGTTTCCAGCGGATCGGGCCGGCTCCCGCCTGGTTCCTCGCCCTCCGCCCGGAGGCCGACGGCGGACCCGAGGCCTTGAACCGCGCCGTCGCCTTCCCCTTCTTCGAGAATTTTCTCCTCGACGCGGAGGCCTTCTGGTCCTCGACCGGAGCGGGCCGGCTCCGATCGGGTCTCTGGTCGGAGACGGGTCCGCTCGGCGAGGAATTCCACCTCGAGGCCACGGCGGTCTGCCTGGGACCGCGGAGGATCGTGTTGATCGAGAACCAGACCCTCGCCCACGACGAGAAACAGTCGATGTTGCAGAAGGCGCGCACGAGCAACCTCAAACGGCGCGAACGCAAGCGGACCGAAGATCGGTGGCGCCGATGAAGCTCGGCGCGCGGACGGCGCGGAACGCGCGGTCGAACAGAAAGACAGGGAGGCGCAGGATGATGACGTCCGACGAGCAGAAGAAGGGGAACGGTTCGGCGTCGAAGAAGGAGGCCGCGGCCGGCGACTCGGACGCCAAGGGCGGCAAAGGCGGCGCGAACCTCGAGAAGATCCGGGACATCCTCTTCGGCGCCCAGGTCGACGACTTCGAGAAGAGGTTCGCCCGCCTGGAAGAGCGTCTCCTGAAGGAAACCGCGGACTCCCGCGCCGAGACGAAGAAGCGGTTCGACGCCTTGGAGGGGTTCATCCGGAAGGAACTCGAGTCGCTGGCGGACCGCATTCGCGGCGAGCACGAGGAGCGGCTGGAGGCGGGAAAGGACCTCTCCCGCGAGCTCCGGGAGACCGGGAAG
>JBKPMI010000455.1:0-23251 GCA_046732075.1 Acidobacteriota bacterium
TGACCGCGACGTTCTCCCGATTCACGTTCTGGAAGCCGGACAGGGACAACGTCAGTGTGTAGGTCCCCGCATCCAGGTTGCTCGCCCGGAACTCGCCGCGCGCATCCGTGTAAACCGTCACCGGCGCCCCGGGTCCCTTGATCGTCACCTGGACGCCGGGCAGCACGCCGCCCTGCTCGTCCGTCACGCGCCCCTGGATACCGCCCGTGCTCGAGCCGTACTGGCCGAAGGCCGGTACCGCGAGGGCTATCGCCAGGAGCGCGATGGCCCATCGAGCCGAAAGAAACCGATTCGGCATGAAGCCTCCTTTCCCGCTGGAAAAACCGTTTCGAATTGACCGCGAAGTCACACAGTCCACGGCGTCGCATAGAGCAAGGCCAACGCCATCAATGACTTGGATCGGACAAGTGGCGCCGTTCGGAGGTCGAACCGCTCGGTTCGCGGGAGGAGATGCCGATTTCGGATGCGGAGGGCGAGGGAGAAAAGCGGCCGGAATCCGGCCCCGGGGAACGGGCTCTTGAATCCGGGTCTCGAAAAATGGATCGGACGCCGGCCGATCAGCCGCCGGCCGGGAAGCGCTCCTCTTTCCGGCGGGCCCAGTCCCGCTCGCACGCCGCGTCGCGGAGGATTCCGCAGACGTGCACCGCCATGGCAAAGCTCTTCGGAGTCGGCACGCGCGACGTCATCCGCGAAAGGATGCCGCCCGGCTCGCCCGGCCGGCCCTGGCTCGCGTAAAGGAGCGCGAGGCGCGCCCAGGCGTCCAGGTTCTCCGGATAGCTTGCGACCTCGCCGACGAACTCCGCCTCCGCTTCTTTCTCGCGGCCGAGACGCGCGAGCAGATCGCCGCGCATCGCGCGAAATCCGATACCCGGCATCCGGCCCATCTGGCGGTCGAGCCGGATTGCGCCGTCGACCTGCGCGAGCGCGCCCGCCACGTCCCCTCCCGCGAGCGCGACGCGCGCCAGCACCAGGCGAGGCGCCCGGGCGCTGACGTTGCCGGCCAGAACCGCCTCCGCCTCGCGGCGCGCGGAAACGAGGTCGCCCGCGGAGAGCGCAATCGACGCGAGCTCCTCGCGGTAGCCCGGCGCCCCCGCCTCGCCGGCGGCGGTCGCGAGCTGACGCGCGCGGTCGAAGTTGCCGGCCTCGCGGTGCAGATCCGCGAGGCCGAGGATCACCTGCGGGGTTCCGGGCGCGAGGCGGTCCGCTCGCTCGAGTGCCTCGAGCGCTTCACGGGTTCGTCCGTTACGGCGCAACACGCGGGCGAGCGACTCCCAGACGTCGAGCATGCTCGGGTTTTCCCGCGCGAGCTCTCGGAGCTGGACGATCGCGTCGCCATCCCGGAACTCGCCGACGAGCCGGTTCGCATTTTTCAGCTGCTCGATCGTTCCCAGCCGGTCTTTCGGATCCGGCAGGTCCTTCGCATCGGCCGTCGGAGCGGCCGCGCCGATGTACCCGAGCGAGGCGAGCTTCTTGACGGTCTCGGGATCCGAAGCGCCCGGCGACTGGAGGGGCCGGTCGATCCCGACCAGCTCCGCGCGCATCGATCGGAACGCCGGAGGAAGGCCGGCCGCGAGATCGTTCTTCTCGGCCGGATCGGCGCGCCAGTCGTAGAGCTCCGCCCGCGGCGCGTGGATGTACTGGTAGCGGTCGTCGGACAGCGAAGCGAGGTCGCTCCAGCCGAAGTGGAAGCGGGGATAGAGCGTCTCGCTGTAGACGCGCCGCGGTTCGGCGCTCTTCCCTCGATCGGATTCGAGCAGCGTCCGTCCGGGCAGACCTGCCGGCGGCTCCGCCCCCACGGCCGCGAGAACGGTCGGGAGCACGTCCGCGATCTGGACCGGCCGGGCCACGCGTTCGCCGGCGCGGCGGGCCTTCGGCAGCTTCACGAACAGAGGAACGTGCAGCTCCTCCCGGTAGAGGAGAACGCCGTGCTCGTCCTCGCCATGGTCGCCCAGGCCCTCGCCGTGGTCCGACAGAAAGACGACGAGCGCCTCGTCGTAGAGCTTCTTCCGCTTCAGGTAGTCGACGAAGCTTCCGACGATCGCGTCGGACGCGGCGACTTCGCCGTCGTAGGGCGCCGCCCGATAGCGCGCCCGGAACGGTTCCGGCGGGTCGTAGGGCGTGTGCGGCTCGTAGAGGTGCAGGAAGGCGAGGATCTTCTGGCCTTCGGCCCGCCCGTCGATCCACGTCTCCAGGATTCGCGCGGTCTCGGCGCCCGGCCGCTGCAGCTGGCCCATGGCCTGGGCCACGTCGCGCGCCTCGATTCCGTCCTCCCAGTAGTCGAAGCCCTGGGACACGCCGGAGCCGTGGTCGAGGACGACCGCAGACACCGCCGCGCCGGTCGCGTATCCGTCCTTCCGGAGGATCGCGGCGAGCGTCGGATGCGCCGTCGTCAGCTTGAAACCCAGGTTGTCCCGCACCCCGTGCTGGAAGGGGAGGAGACCCGTGAAGAGGGAGACGTGGGAGGGAAGCGTCAGCGGGACGTGCGAGAGGGCGTTGTCGAAGACGATCGAATCCCGGGCGAGCGCGTCGAGCGCCGGCGTCTCGACCTTTCGGTAGCCGTACGCCGGCAGTCGATCCGCGCGCAGCGTGTCCACGCAGATCACGACCACCGGCGCGCCGTGGAAGACGGAGCCGGAACGCGAGCAGGACGCGGCGGCGAGGAGGATGAGCGCCCCGACGAGCCGGGCGCTTTTCATCGGCCGGGAAGCGGCTCGGTGACGGGCTGGTACCGGCCGGGCTGGACTCCCTCCACCTTCTGCACGACGCCGGAGGGCCACCGGATCTCGACACTTTTCACGGCCGTGGACGCTCCGAGGCCGAAGTGAACGCGCGGGTCGCTCGACGAGAGGTAGCTCTCCCCCGCCCGGACCTCGCGCATCTGCCTGCCGCGATCGGTCTCGAGCGTCACGCGGGCGCCGATCCCGCCGCGGTTGGACTTTCGTCCCACGAGCGCGAAGCCGACCCAGTTGCCGTGCTTTCCGTCGTTTCGCAGGAGCTGCAGGGCCCCGCCCGAGCTGGAGACCGCGATGTCGAGGTCGCCGTCGTTGTCGTAATCGGCCACCGCCGAGCCCCGGCCCACGATCGGCTTCTGGAAAGGTTCGCCGCAGCCCCGCTCGACGAAGTGTCCCTTGCCGTCGTTCCACATCATGAAGGGCCGCTCGGCGTAGGTCACGCCCTGCATTTTCGGAACTTCGAGCACGTGCCCGTTCGCGATGTACGCGTCGAGCCAGCCGGCGTTCGCGGCGTCGAACAGGTTCAGTCCGAAGCCCGAGAAATTGAACGCGGGGGCGCCGAATCCGGATTTGGCCGCGAGGTCCTCGAAGATTCCGTCCCCGACGTTCCGGAAAAAACTGTTCGGCTCCGCCTCGAAGTTCGCGACGACGAGGTCGAACAGCCCGTCGCCGTCGAGGTCGCCGGCGTTGACCCCCATGCCGCCGAACGCCCGTCCGGCCGAGTTGACGCCCGCGCCGGAGAGGAGCGAGACGTCCTCGAAGCGCATCTCTCCCAGGTTGTGGAACAGGAAGTTCATCGTCGTGTCGTTCGCGACGTAGAGGTCCGGCTTCCCGTCGGAGTCCACGTCGGTCACCACGACGCCCAGGCCCTTTCCCTTCGCGGCCGCGATCCCCGACTTCTCGGTGACGTCCGTGAACGTGCCGTTGCCGTTGTTGCGGAAGAGGAGATTCGAGATCGCCGGGTAGAGCGTCGGGTGGCAGTAGTCGCGCCGCCCCGACGCGCGGTCGCCACAGAAGTAGTTCTTTTCGACGGAGTAGTCGAGGTATCGCACGACGAAGAGGTCGAGGAACCCGTCTCCGTCGAAGTCCGCGAACGCCGCGCTCGTCGACCACCCCGAACCCGCGACGCCCGCCTTCGCGGTGACGTCGGTGAACGTACCGTCCCCGTTGTTGCGGTACAGGATGTTCCGGCCGAAGTTCGTCACGAAGATGTCGACGAAGCCGTCGTTGTCGTAGTCCGCGGCGATCGCTCCCATCCCGTAACCGTCGTCCTGGAGCTTCGCCTTCTCCGTCACGTCGGTGAACGTGCCGTTGCCGTTGTTGCGGTAGAGCCGGTCCTGGGCGCTCGTGTCCCGTGGCCCCTGTCCGGTGTCCCGTCCCGGTTGGAACTTGCCGGACTGGACCACGTAGAGGTCCATCCAGCCGTCGTTGTCGAAGTCGAGCCACGCCACGCCGGAGCCCATCGTCTCGGGAAGCTGGTGTTGCGGGGTCGCGCCGCGGACGTGGAGGAACTTCAAACCCACGGCCGGCGCCACGTCGGTGAACGTGACCGGGCAACCCGCGTTCGGGGGACTCGCCGCGAGGACGCCGGCGGCGACTCCCATCCCGAGACCAATCGCCGCGATCTTCACTTCCGCGCGTTCCTTTCCCGCTCCCGGTCGAGCGCGTATCGCAGCGGCCGGTTGTCCGGATCGAGAAGGAGCGCCCGCTCGAGCGCCTCGACCGCCTCCCCGTGCCGGCCGAGCTCCGAGAGGGCCTGCGCCGCGCCGCGCAGGGCCTCGACGTCGTCGGGCCACCGGCGGAACTGCGCCACGGCTTCCTCGAAATGCCTCTCCTTCAGCCGCGTCCAGCCCAGGTTCACTTCCGCCTGGCGGGCGCCGGAGCGGAACCGATTTTCCTGCTCTTTGTCGAAGGCCCGCTGATACAGCGCGATGTGCTCGGCGGCCTCCTGCCGCTTGCCGCTCCGCGCCAGGAGCGTTCCCAGCAGGTAGTGCGCGAGAGGGACCTCCGGCGGGATCTCGAGGGCGAGACGGTAGGAGGCCTCCGCCTTCGCCGGATTGCCCGCGGCCTCGAGCGCGCGCCCGAGATCGAGGAGCACCTCGATCGAGTGCGGCTCGAGCTCCGAAGCTTTCGTGAGCTCCGCGACGGCCTCGTCCGGCTTGCCCTGGAAGATCAGCAGCCGACCCAGCCGGTGGCGCGCCGAGACTTTCTTCGGATCCTTCGCGATGGCTTCGCGGAACCGGTTCGCCGCCTCGTCGAGACGCCCGGTCTCCCAGAGAACGCTGCCGAGGTAGAAGAGGACGTCCGCATTGTCGAAGCCGCCCCGGCGGGCCGCCTCCAGCTGCTTCACCGCCGCGACGTACTTGCCCTGCTCCGCGAGATTGACCCCGTAGTGGGCGCGAAGCTTCGGATTCTCGGGGGCGAGGGCAATCACCCGGTCCATCTGCGCGTTTCCGCGATCCCGCTCGCCCGAATGCCAGAGGTACTCGACGTACTCGACCCGCAACGGGAAGTCGGCGGGCGCCGCGGCGATCGCCTTCTCGTACGTCTCGTCGGCGCGGGGATCGTCGACCGCGGCGTAGGTCGACGCGAGCCGGTGAAGCTCCGCCGGATTCGCCGGCGGCATCGCCAGGACCGGAAGCGCGAGCACGAGGAAGCGGTAAGGAAGAGACAAGCGTCTACCGCGGCTCCTCCACGCGGAGGGTTCCGTTCCGGGGGATGTCGCGATCGACCACGCTCTTCCGGCCGGACGGCCACTGGACCTCGACGCGGTCCGCCTTCGGCGCGTCGCCCAGCCCGAAGTAGAGCGGCAGGTCGCTCTGCGAGAGATACCCGGACTTGCCGTCGCTGTACTTCGAATAGACCGTGGAACCCGCGCGGACCCGGACCGTCGCTCCGAGCCCGTCGCGGTTGGAAGCTCCGCCGACGAGCCGCACCTGGAGGAAGTGAATTGCCCGCTTCCCGGCGAGGTCGCTCACGAAGACCTGCGGCGCCGCGTTGAACTCGTTCGTCACGATGTCGAGATCGCCGTCGCCGTCGAGGTCGAAGATCACGGCCGAGCGCGAGGAGAGCGTCCCCGCGACCGTGATCTCGCCCTTCTGTCCGGCGCAGGCTTTCCGCCCCTCCCCTTCGGTGTCGCAGTTCACGTCGAACGTCGGGACGTTCGTGCGACCGCCGCGGCGCGGCTCGATCCCCAGGACGAACTCGGCGTCCCGGAACCTCCGGCCGTCGTTCAAGAGGAGCGAGTTGATTCCGTAACGGAACGGAAAGCCCATCCCGGACGCGATGAACACGTCCTCCTTCCCGTCGGCGTTGATGTCGCCGACGCTCGGACCCCACGGCCAGTAGTTTTCGGCGCCGACCGCGTCCGAGATCTCCTCGAAGGTCCCGTCCCCCCGGTTCCGGTAGAACGCGTTGCCAAAAACGTTGTTTCCTCCCCCCTGGAGGAAGGAGTCGGTCCACTGCATCCGGGACTTCGACTTCTCCCGCTCCGGCCCGATCTCCTCGCTCATGTCGGAGTGCATGTCGGTCAGGAGAAGGTCTACGTTGCCGTCGTTGTCGAAGTCGAAGAATTTGATCCCCATCGTGCCCCACGGCGTTTTCGGGAAGTACTGCGCGGTCCGGTCGACGAACCGTTTCCCCCCCTCGTTGACGAAGTAGTGGTCGTCCCCCTGCATGTTGAGGACGTAGAGGTCGGGCGTGCCGTTGCCGTCGAAATCCGTGAAGCTGGCGTCGCCGCTGAACCCGGTCACGAACGGCCCGACCTGTTCCGTCACGTCGGCGAACCGGCCCCCGCCCAGGTTCCGGTAGAGCCGGCTCGCTTCGGCGCGCTCGGGCTTCAGGTGTCCCGCGAACGCGTCGGCGAAGCCCACGAAGTATCCGCCGCGCCCCTTCTCTTCGGTCGTGTACTTCCCGACGTTGACGAGGAACAGGTCGAGCAGCCCGTCACCGTCGAAGTCGAAGAAGACCGCTCCGGACGAGTGGCCGGAGTACTCGAGGCCCGCCTCCTTCGTGACGTCCGTGAAATGCCCTTTGCCGTCGTTCCGAAAGAGGGCGTTCCCGCCGCGCACCGTGGTCACGAAGAGGTCCGGGTCGCCGTCGTTGTCGACGTCGGCGAACGACGCCGTCACGCCGATGCGATCCGCGAGCGCCACGCCCGCGCTCTGCGTCACGTTTTCGAAGCGGCCGCCGCCCCGGTTTCTCCAGAGCTCGCTGCCGCCCAGCTGGTTGACGAAGTACAGGTCGACACGGCCGTCTCCGTCCACGTCCGCCGCGGCGAGCCCGGTCCCGTGGTCGTAGTGGTTCGACTTGTAGAACTTGCCGGAGTCGTCCGTGGGATGCTCGACGAACGTAATCCCGCTTTCGGGAAGGCGGTCGGTGAACCGGAAATCGTGGAAGACCCCGAATCCGCGCGCCGACTTCTCCTCAGCGGCCTTCCAACGGGGCAGGTTCGCGACGCCCGCGTCCGGCGCGGGGATCCGGACGGTCTTCTTCGGCGTCCCCGCGGCCACGATCCCGGCGAGCGCGACGGCGAGAAGCAGGAGGATTGCCCGCGAGGATCTGGCGGCCCGTTTCACCGGGCGCTCATTGTAGTGTCGCCGGAACGCGCCGGCTGGCAGCGCGGGCACCAGTACGTCGAACGCCCGGCGGTTCCCTGGCGCCGCATCCGGATCGAAGCGCCACACGCGCGGCACGGAGATCCGCTGCGGCGATAGACCGCATACGGAGCGCCGCCCGCCGCCCCGAACGTCCTTCGCGGCGCCCCCGAGAGGTTCGCCGACATGAGCGCGCGAGCTTTAGCCGTGATTCGTTCGAGCTCGCCGACCGAGAAAGCGGACACCGGCGCGAACGGGTCGGCGCCGCACGCGAAGAGCGTTTCGGACTTGTAGATGTTGCCGATGCCGGCGAGCGCGGACTGCGAGAGCAGCGCCTCGCCGATCGGGCGTTCCGCGAACGCCGCCAGCCGCCTCGCGGCGGCGGCCGCGTCGAATCCGTCTGCGAGGACGTCGGGTCCCAGCCGGCGCAGCCGTTCGCTCCGCTCCAACTGGCGGGCGGAGAGGAGCTCGACGACCGGAGCGTTGAAACAGACGGCCACGGCGTCGGCGGTCGCGAGCACCGCGCGCGCGAGGCGCGGCGGCTTCCTCCAGGTCTCACCCGGCCGATACAGGTGCCACGAACCGGTCATCCGCATGTGCGTCACGAGAGCGCGGCCGTCGTCGAACCGGACGATCAGGTTCTTCCCGAGCGCTTCGACCGCGTCGATCCGCCGCCCGGCGAGCCCGGCGTCGGCGAGCGCGGGCAGCGGCGAGGAGAACGCCGTGACGGACTTGCCCTGCAGGCTGCGGCCGAGAGCGCGCGCCGCCCGCAGGATCGTGTCCCCCTCAGGCATCGACTTCCGCGACTGCGGACCGGGGACTCGGGATGGAGGGCTGCCGCTTTCTCTCTTCGAGCGTCGCTCTTTTCATGTACCCCCGGCTCCCCGGCAGGAACCCGGCGTCTTTGAGGAACGGCGCGACCGGCGACCGCGCCGGATCGTCGCCGTCGACCTTCCCCACGAGGAGAGCGCGCCGGCGGCCCGACGAGACGAGCGCGGCGAGGGCCGCGGCGACGGCCTTCGCGCTCTCGCTCCGCTCCGGCTCGGCTTCCGGCAGAAAAGTCAGGAGGTTCCGTTCGGTCCGGGGGAGCCACGCGAGCAGCCGCCCATCCCGCAGGATCACCTGAGCCCCGGCGGCGCGCTGCGGGCGCGCTCCTTCCCGCTCGGGCCACGCGAGCGCCGCCCCGAAGGCGTTCGCCGGATCGTTCGCCGCGAGAACGAGCGTCGCCGGTTCCTCCGACGGCTCGCGGAGGGATCGGAGGCGATCGTCAGCGCCGGGCAGCGCGAACTGCGCCGCCCCGAGGCCCGCGACGAAATAGCCGCGCCGCACCCGTCCCGCCTCCTCCATCGCTTTCGCCACGGGATACACGGCGGAGAAACCTCCCGCCACTTCTTCCGCGTGCACGGCCTCGCGGGTCAGGACGCCGTATCGCTCGAGGAGAACGGTCGTCAGCGCGGTCCGCCGCTCGGTCTCGGTGGGAGCGAGACTTCCGGCCTGGGGCGCGGAAAGAAGGGACCAGCGTCCCTCGGATCCCGGCGGGCCCGCGCGCCGCGACCGGAAGGACCTCCCCGCGAAACGCCGGCGGTCTTCTCCGCGCGCCGGACCCCGCACGTAGGCGCGGAGCGGCGCGAGCGTGTCGTTGGTGACCTCGCCCGCCCACACGAGGTCCCACAGCGCGTCGACGAGCTCCCGCGGGAAGGCGCCGGTCTCGGCGACCAGGTCCGAGAAGAAGAGCGCCCCGCGCCGTTCGAGGAGCGCGCGGATCGAGGCCGCGAGATCCCCGTCCGCGCGGCCCGGCGCCGGCGCGAGCAGGCGGTAGCGGTCCGGAAGGTACAGCGCGACGCGGCCGTCCCGCGGGCCGACCGGCGCGACGCCCCGCCAGACCACCTCTCCCGCCGCGCACAGCAGGTCGAGGTCCGCCGGCTTGTAGGTCGCGACGCGCGCCGGGAGGATCTCGGTTTCCAGAACCGAAGCGGGAAGGGCCGCTCCCTGCAGCTGCTCGATCGCGGACAGCAGCGCGTCGAGACCCCGTCTCGGGCGAGACACGTTCTGCCACTCGAGCAGGAACCGGGAGTACGCCGCGGCGTCGACCGGCTCGACCTCCTTCCGCAGCTTCGCGAGAGACCGGCGCTTGAGCGCCTTCAGGACGCCGGCGTCGCACCACTCGCGCGACCGTCCGCCCGGCAGGAATTCCCCCTCGACCACGCGGTCTTCGGCGGCCAGCCTCTCGAGCGCCCCGCGGATCGGCGCGAGCGGCAGACCGAAGCGGGCCGCGACGTCTTCCCCGCGGAACGGGCCGTGCGTGCGTGCCCACCGCGAGACGAGGTCTCCCAGCGGGTCCGCCACGTCCTGCAGAAACGACGCGGGCAGTCCCGGCGGCGGCGGAACGCCCAGTGCGTCCCGCAGGCGGGCGGCGTCCTCCGCGGCCGCGAACCGCCGCTCGCCGCCGATCGTCACGGCGACGATGCGCCGCTCGGACGAGAGCAGGCCGAGCCACCGGCGGACCGCCTCGGGGGGCGCCGCCCGGACCCGGATCTCCTCTTCGGTCAGGTCACCGAGCGAGAGCAGCAGGTCGTGCAGCGCGTCCGGGTTCGTGACCGGCCGGCCTTCCAGGCGCTGAAGGCTCCTCTCGAGCTCGTCGATCGCGCTGGCGTCCAGGAGCTCGCGGAGCTCCGCCTCGCCCAGGAGCTCCTTCAACTGGGCCTGGTCGACCGAGAGGGCCTGTGCGCGGCGCTCGGCGAGCGGAGCGTCGCCGTCGTAGATGAAGTTCGCCACCCAGGAGAAGAGGAGCGATGCGGCGAACGGCGACGGGACCCGCGAGTCCACCGTGACGACGCGGATGCGGCGGTCCGCCACACGACGGAGGAGGTCGACGAGGCCCGGCAGATCGAAGACGTCGCGCAGGCACTCGCGGTAGGTCTCCAGCAGGATCGGGAAGGAGCCGTAGCGCGACGCCACGCCGAGCAGGTCCGCGGCGCGCTTGCGCTGCGCCCACAGCGGGCTCCGGCGCCCGGGATGCCGGCGCGGCAGCAGGAGCGCGCGGGCCGCGTTCTCCCGGAACCGGGCGGCGAAGAGCGACGTCTGGCCGAGGTTGCGCGTCACGAGATCCTCGACCTCGTCCGGCGCAGGAAGGAAGTCGGCCACGTCCGGCGGCTCCTCCGACTCCGGGAGCCGGAACACGATGCCGTCGTCGGACCAGAGCATCTCGGCGTCGGATCCGCGCGACTCACGGAGCTTCGCCAGAACCGCTGTCGCCCAGGGAGCGTGCACGCGGGCGCCGAAGGGAGACAGGACACAGACTCGCCAGTCGCCGACCTCGTCTACGTAGCGCTCGACCACGATCGTCCGGTCGCTCGGGACGTCGCCCGTGGCCTCGGACTGCTCGTCCAGGTACGCCCGCAGGTTCGCCGCCGCGCGGCGGTCGAGACCGTGCTCCTCGGTGAGGCGTCGGACCGCCTCTTTCCGCGGCGCGGCCGCGAGGGTCCGCGCGAGCTCGCCGATCGCGCGGCCGAACTCGGGCGGCCGGCCCGGACGGTCGCCGTGCCAGAAGGGCATCTTGCCCGGCTCCCCCGGCGCGGGCGAGACGAGGACGCGATCGTGGGTGATCTCGTCGATGCGCCAGGACGAGGCGCCCAGCAGGAACACGTCGCCCTGCCGCGACTCGAAGACCATCTCCTCGTCGAGCTCGCCGACGCGCCGGCTCTTGCCGCCGTCCTCTCCGGCCAGGAAGACCCCGTAGAGGCCGCGGTCCGGGATCGTTCCGGCGTTGACGACCGCCACCCGCCGCGCTCCCTCGCGCCCGCGAACCTTGCCGCCGATCCGATCCCACACGATGCGCGGCCGGAGCTCGGCGAACTCGTCCGACGGATACCGGCCGGAGAGCATGTCGAGAACGCCCTCGAACGAGGACCGCGGGAGCTCCGCGAACGGCGCGGCGCTGCGGACCAGGGAATACAGCTCGTCGACGTCGATCTCGTCCATCCCCGCGATCGCCACGACCTGCTGGGCGAGGACGTCGAGCGGGTTCCGGGGGTAGAACGTCTCCTCGATCTTTCCCTCGCTCATCCGGAGCGTGACGGTCGCGCACGCGAGGAGGTCGCCGCGATACTTGGGGAAGATGACGCCTCGCGAGACCGCGCCCACGGAGTGGCTCGCGCGGCCGATCCGCTGCATTCCGGAGGCGACCGAAGGAGGAGCCTCGATCTGCACGACCAGGTCGACCGCGCCCATGTCGATCCCGAGCTCGAGCGACGAGGTCGCGACGATCGCCGGCAGATCTCCGCGCTTCAGCCGGTCCTCGATCTCGGTCCTCTTCTCCCGGGCGATCGAGCCGTGGTGCGCGAGCGCGATCTCTTCGCCCGCGGTCTCGTTCAACGCGGAGGCGAGCCGTTCCGCCAGCCGCCGGCTGTTGACGAAGATCATCGTCGAGCGGTGCGCGCGGATGAGCTCCACCAGCCGGGGATGGATCGAGGGCCAGATGGATCGGCGCGCCGGCGGTCCGGCCGCGGGTCCGCTCGGGACGTCGAGGACCTCGCCCAGCTTCGCCATGTCCTCGACCGGCACCTCGACGGTCAGGTCGAAGGCCTTCCGGCTGCCGGCGTCGACGACCTCCACGGGCCGCGGCTTCCACGCGCCCCGCCTGCCGGACGGCTCCCCGCCCGCGAGCAGCCGCGCGACCTCGTCGAGCGGACGCTGCGTCGCGGAGAGACCGATCCGCTGGAGCGGCCGATCCGGGTCCCGCAACGCCTCCAGGCGTTCGAGGGAGAGAAAGAGGTGGGCGCCGCGCTTGGACGAGACGACCGAGTGGATCTCGTCGACGATGACGGTGTCGACCGACCGGAGCAGGTCGCGCGCCGCGGACGTGAGCATCAGGTAGAGGGACTCCGGCGTCGTGATCAGGACGTCCGGAGGCGTCCGCTGCATCCGGGCCCGATCCGCGGAGGGCGTATCGCCCGACCGGATCGCGACGACCGGAATCCGGAAAGACTCCCCCGCCGCCCCCGCGGCCGCAGCGATGCCCGCGATCGGCGCCCGGAGGTTCCGCTCGACGTCGACCGCGAGAGCCTTCAGCGGAGAAACGTAGAGGATCCGGCACCGCTCCTTCTTCGGAGGCTCCGGCGAAAACATGAGCCGGTCGATCGCGGCGAGAAACGCGGCGAGCGTTTTCCCCGACCCGGTCGGCGCGAGAAGCAGCGTCGAGCGTCCCGAGACAATCGGCGGCCACCCCTTCGCCTGGGCCGCGGTCGGACGGGCGAACGACGTCTCGAACCAGCGGCGGACCGCGGGTCGAAACGAGTCGAGGGGATCGGCGCGCCGCGTCACGAGGGCATTTTCTCCTCACCGCCGTTCCGGAAAGCGGGTCCCGGGACGACACGGGAATAAGATCGAGACCTCGGAGAAGATTCCCGTATGAAACGCGCTTTCCCGTTGCTCCTGATCGCGCTCGCGTCGGTCCCGGCGATTGCCGAGGACCGGGCCGCCGATCCGCACGCCGCCTGCGCGGCGCCCCCCGTTTCGGTGGACCCCGCGATGCTCGAACGTCCAACCGCGCTCGTGCCCGGCATCGGAACGCTCTCGCAGAAGGTGACGGCGAAGACGCCGGCAGTGCAGGCGCTTTACGACCAGGGCCTCGCTTACCTTCACTCGTACGTCTGGATCGAGGCGGCGCGATCCTTCCACCAGGCGCTCCGCGAGGACCCGGACTGCGCGATGGCGTGGATGGGTCTCGCCCGAGCGGAGCAGGGATTGAACCGGGATTCGGAATCGCAGGCGGCGATCGCGAAGGCGAAGTCGCTCGAGCCGAAGGTGACCGAGAGCGAGCGGCGACACATCGAGCTCCGCGCGCAGCAGATCGACGCGCAACTCGCGCCGGCCGACAAGGAATCGCAGAAACACGACGCCTACAAGCGCGCGATCGAGAAGGCGATCGCGGCGGACCCGTCCGACGCGGAGCTCTGGATCCTGCGCGGCAACGCGGAGGAGCCGGGTCCCTGGGGCCGCGGGCAGGCCGGCGGGATCGGCGCCATCGCGTTCTACGAGGCGGCGCTGGCGCGATATCCCGGCCACCTCGGCGCGCACCACTACCTGGTCCACGCTTACGAGAACGTGGGCCGCCACGCCGACGCCGCCGAGCACGGCAGGATTTACGCGGCCGCCGCGCCGAACGTCGCGCACGCGCAGCACATGTACGGGCACGTGCTGCCCCGGCTCGGCCGCTGGAAGGAAGCGCTCGCGCAGTTCGAGAAGGCGGATGCCCTCGAAGAGGCGTACGCGCGCGAGCAGAAGCTGCGTCCGGGTGACGACTGGCATCACGTCCACAACCTGCAGCTGCTGGGCTACGCGTACCTCCGCCTCGGCCGCGTCGAGGAGGCCGAGAAGACGTTCCGGCGGGCGGTAGAAACCCCGATCCGGTACCCGCGGTTCGGCCGCGAGCACGCCACGCTGGCCGAGTACCTCCTCTTACGCGGCCGGCCCGAGGAGGCGCTCGCCGCCGCGCGGGCGTTACGGAACGAGACCGGCGCGGCGAAGGCCGCGGGCGCGGCGGTCGAGGGGGAGACGCTCCTGGCATTGAACCGCGTGCCCGAGGCGCGCGAGGCGGCAACGCGCGCTCACGCCGCCTTCGAGGAGGCGAAGAAGGGCGCGGGGTACGAGGCCGCGTGGATCCAGAGAATGATCTCGCCCTACCTCGGGCAGCTCGACGCCGAGCTCGCCTTCACCGAAAAGGAGTCGTCGACCGCCGAGGACTCGCTCCGGAAAGTTGCTGACGAACTCGCCGCGAACCCCCGCTTCGACGCGTGGGGCGAGGGACTGTTCCGGCTGGAGAGAATCGCCGAGCAGGCGAAGCGGTCGGGGCGCGCGGCGCTGGCGCGCGACATCCAGGAGCGGATGCGGCGCATCGATCCGGACTACGTGCCGGGGTCCACCGCGCGGCCCCTCGCGGTCGCGGAGGCGGAGGTTTCCCGCTAGCCCGGACCCGCGAGCCGGCGCACGATCAAAAAGAGCACGAGGAGCGGAATCGCGAGCAGCGCCGCGAACGCGAGCACGACCCCCGCGACGAACAGCGAATCCCGCGTCCGGCTTCCGCCGCCGCGGAGCGCCTCCCGGTAGATCTCGACGTTGCGGGTGTTCGCCTTGAACGCCATGTCGAAGAAATCCCCCAGGAACGGGATCGCGCCAACGACCCCGTCCAGGGCGACGTTCGCGACCATCCGCGCGATCGCGGAGCGCGGGAGACGCGCCCGGACCGCGGCCGCCACGATCAGGCCCGACACGATCATGCCGGCGAAGTCGCCCAGTCCCGGCACGAGACCGATGATTCCGTCGAGACCGATCTTCCAGGGACCGATCGGGATCGAGCGGTCCATGAGCCACGCGAGTCGGTCGACCCACTCCGGAGCGGGCGGCAGGACCTCGGGCTCGAGCGGCCGGGGCTTCGTCAGATCCCGGGACATGGAGAACGCCTCACTCGACGGATCGGATCTGGCGCAGGTTGTTGTCCACGATGATCAGCTGGACGTGACTGCCTTCCGGGAACCGGTTGTACTGCTGGCGGGACACGGGGAACCGGTAGTGCGACGTGGCCTCGCCCTCCCGGCCCTCGAAGACGAGGTAGTAGTTGCCGGACCCCGCGAAACTCGCACCGCCCGATCCGGGCGGGTCGTACTGCCGCTCCACCACGGTCGCCTCGATCGCCTTGGACCCCACGAAGGGATCTTTCGAGCCGCTCGCGCACCCGGAGGCGAGGGCGGCCGCCAGGACCAGGAGAGCCGCGGCGTGAGCCCGCCTCACTTTTTCTCCGCGATCCGATCGATCTCCTCCCGGGCGCGGTCCACGATCCCTCGGATCGAGCGCAAGACCTCGACGGAGACGACACGGCCGCTCTTGAACGCGGTCCGGCCCAGCGCCGAAAAGGCAGATCCGAGCTCGCGCATCTCGTCGATCAGCGACGGCTCTGTCGGGTCGATCTTCGGTTGTTCGTCCATCGTGCCTTCTCCTCCCGGAAAATCCGGTGCAAAACCCCTACCGCACCCGCTTGCCCCCTTTGATCACCACGTCCGGCTTCTGGAGCAGCTCCACGTTCGTCAGAACGTCGCCGCGGACCGCGACGATGTCGGCGTAGCGTCCGGGCGCGAGCGTCCCGATGTCCTTCTCTTTCTTCAGGAACACCGCGGGCCACCGGGTTGCTCCCGCGATCGCCTGCATCGGAGTCATTCCGAGCCGGACCCACGTCGCGAGCTCCCGCCAGGTGGAATCGGTGTGGAAGTTGCCGGGGATGCCGGAGTCCGTCCCGACCATCATCGTGACGCCGGTCTCGCGAAGCTGGCGGAACTTGTTGGCCAGCGTCGGGATCCGGCGGCGCACGAGCGCGAAGTACGGCAGGTTCGTGATGTTCTCCAGCGATTTCCGGATGTCCGCGACGATGTCCGGCGCCAGCCCCTCCTGCCAGCGCGGGTCGTTCAACCGCTCCGGGAACGTGTCCGCGGTGTATTCGGAGAGGAAGAGGCCCTCGATCGTGGGGCACCAGAAGAGCGTCTGGTTCCGCTTCCGGATCCCCTGGAGGATGTCATCGGGATAGGCGGGCTCGGTCGCGAGACCGGTGTGTTCGAAGCTGTCGATGCCGTACTTCAGTCCGAGCCGGATCTCGTCCTCCCGGTGGGCGTGGGCGACGACGGGCTTGCCCCCCTTGTGCGCGGTCTCGACGACCGTCCGGACCTCGTCCTCGGTCATCTGGTCCTGGTCGATCAGCTTGATCAAGTCCACGCCCGCGTCGACCAACTTCTGCACCTTCGCGCGCGCGTCGGCCGCGCCGTTGACGCCCCAGCGGAACTCCTTCTCGTAGTCGCTGTACGGCTTGTGCTGGATGAAGGGACCCGAGACGAACATCCGCGGCCCGGGGATCTCGCCCTTCGCGATCCGATCCCGCACGGACAGGATGTCCTCGAGCGGCGCGCCGAGGTCGCGCGCGAAGGTCACGCCGCTCGTCAGGAGCTGGCGCGCGGCCGCCGGCATGATCTCGTCGCGGAAGCGCGACCGGTAGGTCGTGTCCCAGTGCTCGTAGTCGCCGTGCCCCAGGATCATGAGATGCACGTGCATGTCGGCGAGGCCCGGAAGGACCGTCATGCCGCGGGTGTCGATCGTGGCGACCCCCTCGGGGACCGGCACCGCGGAGCGCGGGCCGAGCGCCGCGATCCGATCGCCCGCCACGAGAATGACGCCGTCTTCGATCGGGCGGCCCTCGTAGCCGTCGACGATCCGGCCGCCGACGAGGGCGAGCGTGACCTTCGGAGAAGCCGGCTCCGCCGCCGTCGCCAACGAGGGAACCAGGACGAGAAGGGCCGTCACGAGTAGTCGTCGCATCCCCACCTCCGGCTGAGAACTGAGAACCGGGAACTGACAGCTACTATCGTATTCCCCACCGTGACCGCACCGAGAGTCGAGGTCACCCCCTCCGGAGAGCTGCGCGTCCGCGAACGCGCTCCCCTGCTCGAGCGGGCGAGCTGGGCCCTCTACGACTTCGCCAACACGATCTTCTCGATGAACATCGCGACGCTCTACTTCCCGGTGTGGATCGTCTCGGAGCGCGGGGCCTCGGCGACCGATTGGTCGCTCGCGACGAGCGCATCCGCGGCCGTGGTCCTCTTCGCCGCGCCGTACTTCGGAGCCCGGTCCGACGTGTCGCGGCGCCGAAAGCCGTGGGTCGTGGGGTTGACGCTCGCGTGCGTCGCGGCAACGGCTCTCCTCGCGCCGGTCGCCCGTTCGTCCCTCTCCTCCGGCACGGCACTCTTGCTGCTTCTCGCGACCTTCGTCGCGGCCGACGTCGCCTACCAGCTGGCGCTCCCGTTCTACAACGCGATGATGCCGGAGCTCGTGCCGTCCGAAGAGCACGGGCGGCTCTCCGGCTTCGGAACGGCGGTCGGCTACCTGGGCTCGATCGCCGGAGTCCTTCTCGTGGCTCCCTTCGTTTCAGGAAAGTGGAGCCTCGGCGGCGCGTCGGGTCGCCCCGCCGCTTTCGTTCCGACCGCGGCGCTCTTTCTCCTGTTTTCGCTGCCGCTCTTCCTGTTCGGACACGACCACGTGCCCCGGCCCCGCACCGAACGGCGTCCGGTTCCGTTCCGCGAGATCGTCTCGAAGATCGTCGAGGCGTTCCGGGAGACCCGGAAGTATCCGGGTCTCCGGCGGTTCCTCTTCGCGTCCTACCTCTACCAGGACGCACTCGGCACCGCGATCGCGTTCATGGCGATCTACGCGGTCAAGGTGCTCGGGCTGGCGAAGGGCGAGGAGATCCGGCTCTTCGTCGCGCTGACGGTCCCCGCGATCGTCGGGTCGTACCTCGCGGGTCGGGTGAGCGACCGCATCGGCCCCCGCCGGACTCTGACCTTCGTGCTCTGGGGATGGATGGCCGGCCTCGCCGCGATCGCGCTCGCGCCGACGCTGTCGGCCTTCTGGGTCGGCGGCGCGGTTCTCGGCTTCGTCTTCGGCGGAATCTGGTCGGTCGAGCGGCCTCTTCTGCTCACCCTCGTTCCCGACTCCGAGGCCGGCCGCTTCTTCGGTCTCCTCGTACTCTCGGCGCGTGCCGCGGCCATCGTCGGGCCCCTCGTCTGGGCGTTCGTGGCCGACTACCTCTTCCGTCCGTTCGGCGAGAGCGTCGGCTACCGCGCCGCCGTCGCGTCGCTCATCCTCTTCATGGCGGGCGCGCTCGCTCTCCTGCGCGGAGTTCCGGCCGCCGCTTCAAGATAGATTTGGCGGACCGGAGGAGGGGCATGGACGACAAGACCATTGCGCGCGTCGCGCTCGTGGGGCTGGGACCGATCGGGGTCGAGGTCGCTCGGGCCGTCATCGGCCGGCCGGGGATCGAGGTCCTGGGCGCCGCCGACCCGGCTCCCGAAAAGGCGGGCCAGGACCTGCGCTCCCTCCTCCAGACCGGGGGCGGCGACGTTGGCTACCCGATCGCGCCCTCGGCGCGCGAGCTGTACGCGCGGTCGGCCGCGACCCGCAGCCCGCGCGACGTCGTCCTCCTCTGTACCGGCTCCCGGCTCGAGTCCGTGGCTCCCCAGATCGAGGAAGCGATCGACGCCGGAATGCACGTGGTCTCGACGTGCGAGGAGCTGTCGTTCCCGGAGCTCCGGCACGCCGCGATCACCCGGGCGCTCGACGACCGGGCGAAGGCGCACGGGGTCGCGGTGCTCGGCACCGGCGTGAACCCGGGCCTCGTGATGGATCGGCTGGCGCTCGCGGCCGCCGGCGCCTGCGTGACGGTCGAGAAGATCAAGGTCACCCGGGTCGTGGATGCGGCGAAGCGGCGCGGCCCGCTGCGCGCCAAGGTCGGAGCCGGTCTCTCGCGCGATGAGTTCGAGCAGGGCGTCGCGGACCGGAAGCTCGGCCACGTCGGACTCTCGGAGTCCGCGGCAATGATCGCGGTCGGCCTGGGTCTCCCGATCGAGGAGATTTCCGAGACGATCGAGCCCGTGCTGGCGATCCGGGAAACCGGTGGCGTCCCGGAGGGGCGCGTCCTCGGCCTCCACCAGATCGCGCGCGTGCGAGCGGCCGAGGAGGTCAAGGTCGAGCTCGACCTGACGATGGCGGTGGGCGTGCCGGAGGCCTTCGACCGCATCGAGATCCAGGGAGATCCTCCGGTCAACCTGACCGTGACGGGCGGATTCCACGGCGACCGCGCAACCGTCGGCTGCGTCGTCAACGCGATCCCGTTCGTCGTGGCCTCTCCCCCCGGAGTCCAGACGGTGGTGACCATCCCCCTCTTCGGGCTCCTGCCGCAGAAGTCCTGAGCGTTCTCCTCACGGGCGCGACGGGCTACGTCGGAGGACGCCTGCTCGCCCGACTGGAAGGGGACGGCGTCCCGGTGACCTGCATGGTCCGACGCCCCGAGGACCTCGCGGGGCGGACCGCGCCGGCGACGCGGGTCGTCCGCGGCGACGCGTTCGACCGCGCGAGCCTGGAGACCGCGCTCCGCGGCGCCCGCACCGCCTACTACCTGATCCACTCGCTCAAGTCGGGCGAAGACTTCGCGGAGCGGGACCGGGAGGCCGCCCGGAACTTCGGCGAGGCCGCGAAGAAGGCGGGCGTGGAGCGCATCGTCTACCTGGGCGGGCTGGGGAGCTCCGGCTCCGGGGAGCTCTCGGAGCACCTGCGCAGCCGCCGCGAGACCGGCGAGATCCTGCGCGCCTCGGGAGTCCCGCTCGTCGAGTTCCGCGCGTCGATCGTCATCGGCGCGGGCAGCTCGTCGTTCGAGATGATCCGCGCGCTCGTCGAGCGGCTGCCGGTTATGGTCTGCCCGCGCTGGGTCTCCGTCCGCACGCAGCCGATCGGGATCGACGACCTCGTCGCGTACCTTCGCGGAGCGCTCGACCTCCCGCGCGGGGCGGGACGCGTCTACGAGATCGGCGGACCGGACCGCGTCTCTTACGGCGACCTCATGCGCGAGTACGCCCGGCAGCGCGGCCTCGCCCGCTGGCTCGTGCCGGTGCCGTTCCTGACGCCGCGGCTCTCCAGCCTCTGGCTCGCGCTCGTCACGCCCGCGTACGCGCAGGTGGGACGGCAACTCATCGAGGGACTCCGGAACCCGACGCTCGTCACGGACACCACGGCACTTCGGGACTTCCCGATTCGTCCGGCCGGGGTCGAGCCCGCGATCGCCCGGGCCATCGCGGAGGAGGTCCGGCGGCAGGCGCGGGAACGGGGGCCGCGTCACGTGCTGGAGCGGACTCAGTCGATCCCGGCCTCGCGCCGCGAGGTCTTCGAATTCTTCTCGGACCCGGGCAACCTCGCGCGCCTGACGCCGCCGGGCTTGAATTTCCGGCTCTTCGGTCCTCCGCCGGCGCGGCTCGAGGCGGGCAGCCGCCTCGAGTACCGGATCCGGTGGTCGATGGTCCGCCTGCGGTGGGTCACGCGCATCACGCGCTGGGTCCCGGACTCGGAGTTCGAAGACGTCCAGGAAGAGGGGCCGTACCGCGTGTGGATCCACACGCACCGGTTCGAGGATGTCGGGAACCGGGTCACGATGCACGACCGCGTCGAATACGCCCTGCCGCTGGGGCCGATGGGCCGGCTCGTGCACCGTCTCGCGGTCCGGCGCCAGCTCGAGACGATCTTCGACTTCCGCCGGCAGGCGATCGAGGAGATCTTCGCGGACCGATGAGCGTCGTCATCGTCCACTGGTTTCGACGGGACCTGCTCACTTCGGACAACACGGCCCTCGCCGCGGCGGCGCGGGACGGGGATCGCGTCGTGCCGGTCTTCGTGCTCGACGACCACTACGCGAACGACCCGAACGTCGGCCCGGCGCGGTTCCGTTTCCTCCGCGAGAGCCTGGAGGATCTCGAGCGCTCGCTCGGGAAAGCCGGAGGCCGGCTGATCCTCCGACCCGGGCCCGCCTCCCGCGCCCTGCCCGAAATCATCCGCGAAACCGGGGCGGGGGCCGTGTACGCCAACCTCGAGATCGGACCGTACCCCGAGGCGCGCGACCGGGAAGCGAGAGCGGCGGTCGAGGAAATCGGCGCGACGTTCCGTCTGTTCGGCGACGCGCTCTCCGTCGAGCCGGACGCGATCGCGACCGCCGGCGGCGCGCCGTTCACGGTGTACACCCCGTTCTCGCGCAAGTGGCTGGTGGCCGAGAAGCGCGCGGCGCAGCCCGCGCCGGGGCGGCTCGACACGCCTCCGCTTCGGAGCGTCCCGATCGCGCGCGTGCGCGCGTGGCGCGACCTGCCTCCGCGTGGGGCCGGCGTGCCCCGCGGCGGCGAAGCCGAGGCGTCCCGTCTCCTGGAACGATTCGCGGCGGAGGCGGCCGGCCGCTACGCGGAGGACCGCTCGTTTCCGGCACGGGTCGGGACGTCGCGGCTCTCCCCGCACCTCCACTTCGGCACGAGCTCGCCCCGTCGGGTGCTCGCCGGGGCCGGCGGGTCGAGCAAGTTCGCGCTGGAGCTCGCGTGGCGCGACTTCTTCCATCACCTCCTGTTTCACTTTCCGAACGTGGCGCAGGAGAGCTTTCGCCCGGAGTTCCGCGATTTTCCGTGGCGCGATCCGGGCGCCGCTCTCGTTGCGTGGAAGGAGGGCCGGACGGGTTATCCGTTCGTCGACGCCGGAATGCGCGAGCTCTCGGGGACGCACTGGATGCACAACCGCGCGCGGATGGCGGTGGCGTCGTTCCTCACGAAGGACCTGCACGCGGACTGGCGGATCGGCGAGAAGTGGTTCGAGCACGAGCTCGCCGACGCGGACCTCGCGAACAACAACGGCGGCTGGCAGTGGGCCGCAGGCACGGGGGCCGACGCCGCTCCCTACTTCCGGATCCTGAACCCGGTCCTCCAGTCGAAGCGTTTCGATCCGAAGGGGGAGTACATTCGCCGCTTCGTTCCGGAGCTGGCGAACGTTCCGGACGCGAAGATCCATGAGCCCTGGACGATGACGGCCCTCGAGCAATCCCGGGCGAACTGCCGGATCGGCATCGACTATCCGGCGCCGATCGTCGACCACGCGCGGGAGCGGGAGACGGCTCTCCGCCTGTTCGAATCGGTTCGAAAGAAGCCGTGAGCGAGCCGGGCCCGCTGCAGCCGTTCCTCGAGATCCGGCCGGAGGGCCTCTACTCCCCGCCGTTCGAGGCGTTCGTCGACCCTCCGGTCCCGGCCGCCCGCGCGATCGTGACGCACGCGCACAGCGACCACGCGGCCCCGGGCCACGGCCAGCTCTGGGCGACGCCCGAGACGATCGCCGTCTACCGCCGGCGAAACCCGGAGTGGACCGGAGAGGCGCGCGGACTCCGCTACGGCGAGCGCGTCGAGGGCAACGGCGTCTCGCTCGCGCTCCACCCGGCCGGGCACGTCCTCGGCTCCGCCCAGGTCTTCTTCGAGAGCAATGGCGAATCTCTCCTCGTCACCGGGGACTTTCGCCGCGGCGCCTCGCGAACGGCGGTTCCGGCGGCCGCCCCGCACGCGCGAGTCCTCGCGACCGAGACGACGTTCGGACTCCCCGTCTTCCGATTCCCGGATCGCCGCGCGGTCGAAGACCGACTCATCGTCGCGTGCCGCGAGGCGCTCGCGCAGGAGAAGGTTCCGGTCGTCCTCGCCTACGGGTTCGGCAAAGCGCAGGAAGCCGCGCTCGCCCTGACCGAAGCCGGCATCCCGACGGTCCTGCACGGAGCGGCGTGGAAGCTGCTGCCCGAGTTCGAGGCGGCGGGCCACGCGTTTCCGCTCTCGCGCGCCTACGAGACCGGACCGGCCGGACCCGGCGAAGCGCTCGTCGTCCCGCCCAGTTGCGCGCGAACGCCGGTCGTGCGCAACGTCAAGCGGCGGCGGATCGTCTATCTTTCGGGCTGGGCGATCCGCGAGGCGTCGCGTGCGGACTTCGACGCCGACGTTCTCCTGCCGATGTCGGACCACGCCGACTTCTCCGAGCTGCTCCGCCACGTCGCGGAAGTCGCGCCCGAGCGGGTCGTGACGATGCACGGCTACGCGCGCGACTTCGCCCGCATCCTTCTCTCCCGCGGCGTTCCCGCCGAGGCCCTTCCATCCGCGCGCGAGACCGTGACCGGGGCGCGCGAGGAGGACGAGGACTGAGCGCGATCGAGTACCGCCTCCTCGCGGAGACCCTCGAAGCCGTCGCGAAGGACCGGGGCAAGCTCGCGAAGATCGAGCGTCTCGCCGAGACGCTCGGACGCATCGAGGGGGAAGAGCTCGCGGTCGCGGCGCGGCTTCTTTCCGGGAGCCCGTTCGCCGAGTGGGAGCAGACCGTGACGTCGGTCGGTTGGGTCACGATCGCGAAGGCCGCGGCCGAGGTCACGGGCTGGGACCTCGAAACGATCGGCGCCAGCGCCACGGCGATCGGCGACCTCGGCGAGGCGGTCGGGCTTCTCCTGCCCGACGACTCGCCGGACGCCATGACCGTGCTCGAGGTCGACGGAGAGCTCCGTCAGCT
>JBKPMI010000456.1:0-11087 GCA_046732075.1 Acidobacteriota bacterium
TTCTCGGCCAGCTCCTGGCAGTCCACACAGTGCGGAGTCCACGGGACCGCGAGGAGACGCTTTTCGCTGATCACCGCCCCGCAGTTCAGGCAGTAGCCGTACGTCCCCTCGTCGATCCGGCCGAGGGCCTCGTCGATCTGGAGAACCACGGTCCTCTCTCCGTCCGTCAGGGAGTAGAGGAATTCGCGCGTGTAGGAGGAGACCGCCTTGTCGGCGATGTCCTGCGTGGCTTCCTCGGTCGTCTCTTCCTCGGCATTGCGCGCCTTCGCGAGCTCGTCGGAGAGCTCCGTCTTCTTCAGCTCGAGCACACGCCGGTATTTCTCCAGCTCCCGCTTGTTCCTCTTGGGCGCGCGCGCGGTCGACGATGGCATTCCGTGCTCTCCCTTCTGTGACCCCCGTTACAGGACAACGGGGGCCGGCTTTTCGAGCCCGCGATGATACCCGATCCGGCGGCTCGGGACAGAGCAAACTCCTTGCCCGCCCCGGTTATTTCTTCCCGGTCTCGTCGGTGGTGTCGGGTGAGCGGGTGCCCTTTTTCCGGGACCGCTCCCAGAGAAACTTCCGCGAAACTCCGAGACGCTTCGCGGCGAGCGATCGGTTGCCCCCGGAGCGGCGGAGTGTCTCGTCGATGTAGGCGTCGGACAGCTCCTGGAGCGTCCAGCGCTTCTCGACCGCCGAGGCAAGCAGCGCGTCGCGCGATCCGAACGAGCCGGACGCCGGCAGGTCGGCGGCCGAGACGACCGCGGAGTTCGCCGTGAGCGCGGCCTTCTGGACCACGTGGAAGAGCTCCCGAACGTTGCCGGGCCACGGGTGCCGGCGCAGGAGTTCCTCCGCGTCTTCCGAGAAGCGGCGCGCGGGGCGGCCGTACTCGCGCGCCGACTCCATGAGGCAGTGCCGCGCGAGCGGGAGGATGTCCTCCGGACGGTCCGAGAGCCGCGGCAGCGACACGGAAACGACGTCGATCCGGTAGAAGAAGTCGTCGCGGAACGCCTTCTCGCGGACGAGTGTCGACAGGTCGCGCCGCGACGACACGACCAGGCGCGCGCGGAACGGATGGACCACGACGCCGCCGAGCCGCCGGAAGGTCCGCTCCTGGAGCACTCGGAGGAACTTCGCCTGCCCGGCGAGCGAGAGCGACGAGACCTCGTCGAGGTAGACCGTCCCTTCTCCCGCCACCTCCAGCAGCCCGCGTTTGCCGGACACCGCACCGGTGAACGCGCCGCGCTCGTGGCCGAAGAGCTCGCTCTCGAAGAGGTCGTCCGAGAGGTTGGCCGCTTCGACCCGGACGAACGGGCGGTCCCGGCGGTTCGAGGCGTCGTGGATCGCGCGGGCCAGCCGGTCCTTTCCGGTCCCGCTCTCCCCCTGGATCAGGATCGTCGTCGCGAGATCGAGCGCCCGGTCGAGCATCGTGATCTCGCGGGCGAGCGGCCGGCTGCGCGTGCGAAAGAGAGACTGGAGCGGGGGCCGCCGCGCGGCGGAAGGCCGCCGGGATTCGTCAGGAGGGGGCGGAGAAGCGGCCCGTTTCATTCTGCGCGTCGCCCCACAGCCTCTCGAGGGCGTAGAAGCGCCGGGCCTCTTCCTGGAAGATGTGGAAGACGACGTCGCCGTAGTCCATGAGGATCCAGGTCGCCGTCTGGAGGCCCTCGACCGAGAGGGGCGAGCCGAGCCTCTCGACGATGGAGTCGGCGATGGCGCGGGCCTGGCGGTCGGAGTTCGCAGTCGACAGGACGAAGTAGTCCGCCATCGACGTGAGCTCCGTGAGGTTGAAGACGAGGACAGCCGACGCCTTGCGGTCGAGAGCGGCGGTCAAACCTTCCCGGACTTTGTCCTGCGAGGTGTGGTCCGCCGTCAAACCTCGACCCCGCGATACAGGCCCTGCTTCGTAATGTACTCCGCGACCGGCTCCGGAACACGCCCTGCCGGGCTCTCCCCCCGGGCCAGGTCGCCTCTCAGGTCCGTCGAGGAGATTTTAAACGACCCGCCGTCGAATACCTCCAACCGATTTGCGAGACCGTCGACTTCCGGGATCCGGACGCGGTCACCGACGAACGGCTCCCGGTAGAACGCCGCGACCCGGGCGAGCCGTACGATTTCCCCCGGATCCTTCCACCTTCCGAAGCTTGCGAGAGCGTCCGTCCCCATGAGCAGCCACAGCTCGTCTCGCAAAAAACGGGCCGAGAGCGTCCGCAGCGTGTCGACCGTGTAGGACGGAGGCTCCCGGTCGAGCTCGTCGAATGCGATCGTCCAGTCGGTCCGCCCGGCGGTCGCGAGGGCGAGCATCGCCACGCGGTGCCGGGCGTCGGTCGGGGCGGCGCCCTTGTGCGGCGAGAGCCGGGCGGGGATCCAGAGCACCCGCTCCAGGCCGAAGCGCTCGGCCGCCCGGGCCACCGGGTTCACGTGACCGTCGTGAACGGGGTCGAAAGTCCCGCCGAAGATGCCGATCCGCACGCCGAAAGGTTACCGGATCAGTGCGGGCGCAGGGCCGGCGCCGGTTCGGCGACCGCCTGGAAGAAGTGGTGCGTCAGGGCATCCAGCCCTCGGTGCGTCACCGCCGAGATCTCGAAGTACGGCAGGCCCCGCGCCGCGGCCGCGCGGGCGATCGACTCCGGCCGCGCCGGGTCCGACACGGCGTCCATCTTGGACGCGACGAGCAGGCGCGGACGAGCGGCGACCTCCGGCGAGAACTCCGAGAGCTCGCGCTCGAGGACCGCGACGTCGTTCTCGGCGTCCCCCGTCCCCGAGGCGTCGACCAGGTGGCAGAGCAGGCGACATCTCTCGACGTGCTTCAGGAACCGGATCCCCAGGCCCGAGCCGCGGTGCGCGCCCTCGATCAGCCCGGGGATGTCGGCGACGACGAGCGTGCGGGAGTCGTCGCCCGCGACGACCCCGAGGTGCGGAACGAGCGTCGTGAAGGGATAGTCCGCGATCTTGGGCTTCGCCGCGGAGATCGCCGAGATGAGGGTCGACTTCCCGGCGTTGGGGAAACCGATGATCGCCACGTCCGCCAGGAGCTTCAGCTCGATCGCCAGCCGCCGCTCCTCCCCCGGAAGGCCGGGCTTCGCGAACCGGGGCGCCTGCCGCGTCGGGGTCGCGAAGTGCTGGTTGCCCCAACCGCCGTTGCCGCCCTTGGCGAGCGGCACGCGCTCCCCCGCCGTCAGAAGCTCGCCCAGGGGCTCTCCGGTCTCGGCGTCGCGCACGACCGATCCCAGCGGGAGCGGCACCACGACGTCGCCGCCCGACCGGCCGTGACGGTTCGAGCCCTTGCCGTGCTCGCCGCGCTCGGCCCGGAAGGAGCGCTGGTGCCGGAGGTGGTAGAGGGTGTTGAGAGCCGGATCCGCGAGCGCCCAGACCGAGCCGCCGTGCCCCCCGTCGCCCCCGGAAGGTCCCCCGCGAGGCACGAACTTCTCCCGGCGGAAGGCGATGCAGCCGTTGCCGCCGTCGCCGCCTTTGACCTCGATTTCCGCGGAGTCGATGAACAAGAGAGCGGGAGCCGGAAGCCGGAAGCCGGGAGCGCGAGTTGAGCCTTCGGCTACCCGCTACCGGCTACCGGCTCACGAATTCGCGGGCTCGACCGAAATGATCCGGCCGTCGCGACCGCGGTCCTTGAACCGCACGACTCCGGCGACGCGCGCGTACAGCGTGTCGTCCTTCCCGCGACCGACGTTGTCGCCCGGGAAGAACCGCGTGCCGCGCTGGCGGACGATGATCGTTCCGCCGTTGACGAGCTGTCCGCCGAAGCTCTTCACGCCGAGCCGCTGGGAGTTCGAATCGCGGCCGTTGCGGGAGGAGCCCTGCCCCTTCTTGTGTGCCATCTCCGCCTACCCTTCGATCGAGTCGATCCGGACCTCGAGCATCGTCTGGCGGTGCCCCTTCGTCCGGCGATACTGCTTGCGGATCTTCTTCTTGAACACGAGGACCTTCTTCGTGCGGATCTCTCCGATCACCGTCGCCTTGATCGAAACGCCGGAGAGGTCGTCCTTTGCGGAACGCACGTCCCCGTCGCCCGACACCAGCAGCACGTCGGACAGCGTCAGCTCTTCGCCCTTGCCGGCCTTCGCGGCCGCGGGCTTCTCGATGCGGACGACGTCGCCCGCCGAAACTTTCATCTGCTTGCCGCCGGAGCGGAGAATCGCGTACATGAGGCCTCCCGAACGGAACGGGGAATCATACGGGTTACGGGGCCAAAGTCAAGGCGGGACACGGGATCCTCGGGCCGGGCGGGTTCTTACTTCGGCTCCTCCGGCTCCTCATCGATCTCGTTCGGCAGCTCGTTACGGTCGTGCGCGGAGCGGGGAAAGTGGGCCTCCAGCACTTCCCCGACCTTCCGGACGCCGCGGAGGATGCCCTCGGTGAAGTCCCCGCGCCGGAAGCTCTCCTCCATCTCGGCCGCGACCTCCTTCCAGAAGTCGGCGCCGCACTTCTCGTGGATGCCGGAATCCCCCAGGACCTGGAACCGCCGCGCGGCGGGCGCGATGTAGAAGAGCACGCCGTTCCTCTCCGCGGTCTTCGTCATTCCCAGTTCCTCGAAGCGGCGCCGCGCGCGCGCCTCGAGATCCTCCGGCTTGCGGCGGGTGACGTGGACGCGCACTTCGCCGGAGCTCTTCTTTTCGGCTTCCGCGATCGCCGCCACGATCCGGTCGTTGTCGAGAGACGAGAAGAAGGACGCCATCACCAGCTCCCGGAGGCGCCGCCGCCGCCGAAGGAGCCTCCGCCTCCGGAGAAGCCCCCGCCGCCCCCCGAGAATCCGCCGCCGCCCCAGCCACCGCCGCTGCTGCCGCCGCCGCCCCAGCCTCCGAACCCACCGGGACCCAGCCACCAGCCGCTGCCGCCGAAGGTCCTTCCCCGCCGCCGCCGGCGCGCGAGAAGCGGCAGCACGAAAAAGATGAAGAAGAAAATCGCGGGAATGACGCATCCCGAGATGTTCGGCCCTCGGCGGCGGGAGCGCTCGTCCACGGTCGTACCCGTTCCCTTGTACTCCCCCTTCGTCGCCGCGATCATCGCGTCGACCCCGGCCTCGATTCCTCCGGGCATGTCCCCGGAGCGGAACCGCGGCACGATCTCGTCCTGGATGATCCGGTTGGCGGTGACGTCCGGCAGGACGCCCTCCAGGCCGTAGCCCACCTCGATGCGCAGCTTGTGGTCGTCCACGAACACGAAGAGGACCGCGCCGTTGTCGGTTTTCTCCTGGCCCGCCTTCCACTTCTGCGCCGCCCGGACGGTGAAGTCCTCGAGCGTGAAGTTCTCCGGTATCTTGCGGTCGATCCAGACCAGGATCTGGTTGGACGTTTCGCGCTCGAACTGCTCGAGCTTCGAGTTCAGGGCATCGGCCCGGCCTCCCAGCACTCCGGCGAGGTCGGTGACGTACCTCGCCGGCTTCGCCGGAAGCTGGTCCTCGAGCGAGCGCTGCGCGAGCGCCGCCGCCGCGACAGCGAGAAGGATCGCGAGCGCGACCGCGACTCGCGAGCCGGGACGCCTCATCGCACCCGCTTTACGTGTCCCGTGTCCCGTGTTCCGTGTCCCGCCCTACGGCGTCACAGCCGGCGCCGGGTTCTTGAAATCGAAGTTGACCGCCGGCGCGCGTTCGGCGCCCGGGGTGGTCGCCTTGAAGTAGGCCTTCTCCTTGAATCCGAAGAGCGAGGCGAAAAGGTTCGTCGGGAACTTCAGCCGAAGGGTGTTGTAGCCCTGGGCCGCCTCGTTGTACCGGTTGCGCTCGACGGAGATCCGGTTCTCCGTCCCCTCGAGCTGCGCCTGGAGGTTCTGGAAGTTCGCGTTTGCCTTCAACTCCGGGTATCTCTCGACGACCACCAGCAGTCGTTGCAGCGCCGCGCCCAGCTGGGCCTGGGCCGCCTCGAACTGGGCGAGCTGGGCGGGATCCGTGGGAGCGGTCGGCGAGTTGATCTGCGCGCGCCCGACCGAAGCGCGGGCGTTCACGACCGCCTCGAGCGTGCTCTTCTCGAAGTTCGCGGCGCCCTGGACCGTGGCGACGAGGTTGGGGATCAAGTCCGCCCGGCGCTGGTAGGCGTTCTCGACGTTTCCCCACTGCGCGTCCACCGTCTGGCCCGCCGTGACCAGGCGGTTATAGGTGCCCGCCATCGAAATACCGATGATCACCGCGAGGACGACGATCAGCGCGACGCAACCAAGACCGAGCTTCCCCATGGCTGGCCCCTCCTTTCGGTCGCGGCGGATTGTATAAGGTCAGCTGTAGGTTCTCAGTTCTCAGTTCTCAAGCCGGCTGCTCCAGAACCTTCGCGGGAATCAGCGCCTTCAGCTTCCCCGCCTCGCCGGGAGCCCATTTGAGATGTGCCACCTGGGCTTTCTTCAGCGGAATTCCCCGATCCTCGTCGCCGAAGACGACGACGCCCACGATCGAGCCCAGGAGCGGCTCGTGGCCGACGAGCAGGACCTGCTCCCAGGAGGACGCCGCCAGCTGCTTCAGGATTTCATCCGGAGAATGCCCCGGCTCGAGCGCCCGAGACTCGGTCACCGGAAGCCCGAGCGCCTTCGCCGCGGGCGCCGCGGTCTCCTTCGCCCGTCGATACGGGGACGAGAGGACCGCTTCGATTCCCGACGCCATTCCCGCGAGCCCGCGCGCCACGGCCGACGCGCGCGCGGCGCCCTCCGGCGTGAGCTTTCTGTCCGCGTCCCGGCCGGACGGGGCGGCGTCCTCCGCGACCGCATGGCGGAGCAACCAAACGTCCATCTTCGAAAGTCTAACGTCCTCCGATATTCTTGCGGGGCGTGCCGCTTTCGACAGGTGACCTCCTCGGTCCTTACGAAATCATTGCGCCGCTCGGCAAGGGCGGCATGGGCGAGGTATACCGCGCCCGCGACGTCCGCCTGGGGCGCGAAGTCGCGCTGAAGGTTCTCCCGGAGACCGGCGCGAACGACGCCGAGACGCTCGCGCGATTCGAGCGGGAAGCGCGCGCCGTCGCCGCGCTGAACCATCCGAACATCCTGTCGATCCACGATACCGGCGAGCACCGGGGGGTGCCCTACGCCGTGACGGAGCTCCTCGAGGGGGAGAACCTCTCCGACCGTCTGCGCTCCGGAGCGATCGCCGCCAAGCGCGCCACCGAGATCGCCTGCCAGATCGCAGACGGCCTTTCGGCGGCGCATGCGCGCGGAGTCATCCACCGCGACATCAAGCCCGAGAACATCTTTCTGACCCACGACGGGCGCGCGAAGATTCTCGACTTCGGCATCGCGCGGATCGGTCCGCGCCCCGGCGACATCACGTCGCGAATCGCGGCGGCGCGCGGAACCAGCGCCCAGTTCATCATGGGAACCGCCGGCTACATGTCTCCGGAGCAGGTCCGCGGCAAGCCGATCGACTTCCGGACCGACATCTTTTCGCTCGGCGCCGTCTTCTACGAGATGTTGACGGGCCGCCGCGCGTTCGATCGGCCCGCGATGATCGAGACGATGACCTCCGTGCTGAAGGACGACCCCGCGAAGTTCCCGGAGACCGAAAAGATCCCGCCGGAGATCCGCCCCTTCGTCTTCCGCGCCCTCGAGAAAGATCCGGCCGACCGCTACCAGACCGCCCGCGATCTCCTGCTCGACCTCCGTGCGTTCCAGGCGGAGCAGACCCATGAGGCCGCGGAGCGGGTGCAGTTCCGGGCGGAGCCCCCCTGGAAGCACCGGCGGACGCGGGTCCTCCTCCGCGCCGCGGGGGGAGTCCTCCTGTTCGTGCTGGGATTCTTCGCGGGATCGTGCTGGCAGCAGGGCCGGATCGAGCTGGCCCCGAGGACGCCGCCCTCCGCGAAGTCCCCGTAGCCCGCGCTAGGCGGACGCGACCTCGGTCTCGAGCACCCCCGCGACGACGGGCAGCGCCGCCGGGCGGTCCTTCGGCTGCGGGATGGGCGCCGCGCAGCAGGAGTCTTTGCACGCGTCGTAGAGCGTGCGGCGCTGCTGCGGCCGGTAGCCCGCGTCCGCGATCAGGCGTCGCATTTCAGGCTGCGTCATCCGGTTTCGCGCGCCCGCCGCGTAGACCACGTTCTCTTCGATCATGATCGAGCCCAGGTCGTCCGCGCCGAAGGAGAGCGACGTCTGCCCGATCTTGGGGCCCTGCGTCACCCACGAGCCCTGCACGTGCCGGACGTTGTCGAGGTAGAGCCGGCTGACCGCGAGCGTCTTCAGGTATTCGAAACCGCCGGCGGTCTCGACCTGGCCGTCGAGCGCCGTGTTCTCCTCCACGAACGTCCAGGGGATCCACGCCGTGAAGCCGCCCGTCCGGTCCTGGAGGTCCCGCACGACCCGGAAGTGCTCGACCCGCTGCTCATAGGTCTCCCCGATTCCGAACATCATGGTCGCGGTCGTGCGCATCCCGAGACCGTGCGCGGTCTCGTGCACGTCCACCCACTTGTCCGTCGGGGCCTTCGTCAGCGACCAGACCCGCCGGCGGACCGAATCCTCGAGGATCTCGGCGCCGCCGCCCGGAATGGACTGGAGCCCCGCGTCCCGCAGCCGGACGATGACGTCGCGCATCGTCCACTTCGTGGTCTTCTTCAGGAAGTAGACCTCCGGCGCCGAGAGAGCGTGGAGGTGGACCGTCGGGAAGGTCGTCCGGATGAACCGGAACATGTCCTCGTAGAACGAGAACGGCAGCTCGGCGTGCACGCCGCCCTGGAGGAGAACTCCGGTGCCGCCCAGGTCGATGGTCTCCTGGATCTTCCGGCCGATCTCGTCGAAGGAGAGTACGTACGACTCGGGGTGTGCCGAGTCCGGCCGGTAGAACGCGCAGAACTTGCAGCGGTAGACGCAGACGTTCGTGTAGTTGATGTTCCGATCGACGATGTAGGTGGCGACGTCCGGGTCGTTCCGCCGGTTCCGGAATTCGTTCGCCGCGGTTCCGAGCTCGAGTAACCGCCCCTCGGAGAGAAGGGTCACGGCGTCCGCGGGCGAAAGGCGCTCGCCGGCGAGCGCTCGATCCAGGATCTCTTCGGTCCGGAAGCTCACGACCGCATTCTAGCGGCGTCCGCGGGCGCGAGCGGCCGGGCGAAAGGGACGAGCCCCTCCTCCGCCGCGAGCCGGTAGAACAGCTTCAAGCCCTCGAGATCGCCGGCGTCGAGCTCGTAGTGCAGCGAGTGCCGGAGGTAGTCCTCGACGACCGCCTCGGACAGCCCGGACTCCGCGGCCTCCCGCGCGACGAGCCGTCCGAAGTCGCGCTGCCCCGCCTCGTAGGACGCGCGGACGATCTCCGATGCCTCGCGTTCCGGAACACCCGGTGCGATCGCCCATAACGCGAAGACGAACGGGTGTCCGGAAAACGCCCGCCACTCCGCGGCCAGGTCGAGGACGACGCGGCCATTCAACCGGGTCTTGAGCGCGGGGTCCCCGATGACGAGCTCCGCGTCGTTCTCGAATCCGGGGCCATCCCGGAACTCCGGCTCCACGCCGTAACGGCGCTTCAGGAGGAGCCGGGTCAGCACCGCCGACGTGCGGGACGCCGGGTCGAGGCCGACCGAGCGGATCTTTTCGCGCGAGACGTTCGAGACGAGGAGCACCGAGCGCACTTCCGACGCGGCCGCGATCCCGAGGCCGCCCACGATGCGCAGGTCCGGGATCCGCTGGTATTCGATCGACGGGATCAGACCGACGTCGGCCTCGCCCGCGGCGAGCTTGTCCGCGCAAACCGATGGAAGGTCGCGCGCGACCTCGACCCCGGGAGGCGGATGCTCGAGAAGCCCCCAGATGAGGGGACGCGCGTTCAGGAAGTCGACGACGGAGAAGCGGAGCGTCACCCCTGCGACATCATGTTCAGGAACTCCCCGTTCGTCTTGGTCTTCTCGAGCTTCTCGGTCAGGAGCTCCATCGCCTCGACCGTCGACAGGGGGTTCAGCACCTTCCGCAGCACCCACACGCGGTTCAGCTCCGCCTTGTCCATCAGGAGCTCTTCCTTGCGCGTGCCCGACTTGTTCAGGTCGATCGCCGGGAAGACGCGCTTGTCGACCAGCTTCCGGTCGAGGTGCGTCTCCATGTTGCCGGTGCCCTTGAACTCCTCGAAGATGACGTCGTCCATCCGCGAGCCGGTGTCGATCAGAGCGGTCGCGATGATCGTGAGCGAGCCGCCCTCCTCCACGTTGCGGGCGGCCCCGAAGAACCGCTTCGGGCGCTGAAGGGCGTTGGAGTCCACGCCGCCCGAGAGCACCTTGCCCGACGGAGGCACGATCGCGTTGTAGGCGCGCGCGAGTCGCGTGATCGAGTCGAGGAGGATGACGACGTCACGCTTGTGCTCGACCAGCCGCTTCGCCTTCTCGATCACCATTTCGGCGACCTGGACGTGCCGCGCCGCGGGCTCGTCGAACGTCGAGGAGATGACCTCGCCCTTGACCGAGCGCTGCATGTCGGTGACTTCCTCGGGCCGCTCGTCGATCAGGAGGACGATGAGCGTGACCTCGGGGTGGTTGGTCGAGACGGAGTTCGCGATCGCCTGGAGGATCATCGTCTTGCCGGTGCGCGGCGCCGCGACGATGAGGCCGCGCTGCCCCTTGCCGACCGGAGCGACCAGGTCGAGGACGCGGGCCGACATGTTGTTCGGGACCTCGAGCTTGATGCGGTCCTGCGGATAGAGCGGCGTCAGGTTGTCGAAGAAGATCTTTTCCCGGGCGACGTCGGGGTGCTCGAAGTTGACCGCCTCGACCTTGATGAGCGCGAAATACCGCTCCCCCTCCTTGGGCGGCCGGATCTGACCCGACACCGTGTCGCCGGTCCGAAGGTCGAACTTCCGGATCTGCGACGGCGAGACGTAGATGTCGTCCGGACCCGGAAGGTAGTTGTACTCGGGCGCCCGCAGGAAGCCGAAACCGTCCGGAAGGCACTCGAGGACGCCCTCCGAAAAGATCAGGCCCTTCTTCTCGGTCTGCGCCTGCAGGATCTTGAAGATGAGGTCCTGCTTGCGCATGCCGGTCGCGTTCTCGACCTCCAGGTCTTTCGCGATCTTCAAGAGCTGCGGGATCTTGATCTCGTGGAGCGCCCGGATGTCGAGCGTGTCGCCCGGCTCGACCGCCACTTCTTCGCCGGTCGTGTCGGGGAGACCTTCGGCCGGCGGCTCGAGGGTCTCGACGTCGGAATCGTTGTTGGAT
>JBKPMI010000457.1:0-2172 GCA_046732075.1 Acidobacteriota bacterium
ATCGTGCAGCTGTGGGACTCATATCTGAAGGCCGGTCGAGCCTCCCATGAGGTCGGACCCTCGGTGCTGCGCCCGGACGGGACCGTCTTCTACACCGGGGCGAACGGTCACGGCCCCGGCCACACGGCGATCTACGACTCACATACCGGAGCGTGGTCGACAGGCCCCGACTTTCCGGACTTGCTCGACATTGCGGACGGTCCGGCGGCGCTCCTTCCGAACGGCAACGTCCTCCTCGAAGCGAGCCCCGGGATCTTCAAACCCGGCGCCGTGTTCTTCGAGTGGACCGGGTTCGCTCTCATGCCCGTTCCGGGCCCGCCTCCCGCACTGCACGAGCCGTCCTACCTCGGAAACATGCTCGTCCTTCCCACGGGTGAAGTCCTGTGGACCGACATCAGCGGGAACGCGTGGGTCTACACGTCCAGCGGCGCTCCGGACCCGGCGTGGGCGCCGAGCATTTCGAGCAGCCCGTCGGTGACCAACGTCAACCGGGGGTCGACGTACCGGCTCCAGGGGCACAACTTCAATGGCCTTTCGCAGGCCGGCGCCTACGGGGACGACGCGCAGTCGGCGACGAACTACCCGATCGTCCGGCTCACGAATCGCGCGTCGGGTCACGTGTTCTATGCGCGGACGCACGATCACAGCTCCATGGCGGTCGCCGATCCGGGGCTCGTGTCGACCCAGTACGACGTTCCGAGCGGGATGGAGACCGGGCTGGCGGATCTCGTCGTGGTGGCCAACGGAATCCCGTCGGCTCCGATCTCGGTGAGCGTGCGCTGAGATCCGGGCAACCGGGAGAACGAAGGGGTCGGGCCCTGCGCCCGACCCCTCTTATCTTTGTGTTCCGCTAGCTGATTCCGTAGACCAGGCGGACGCGCCCATCCGGAAGCTGCTCAGACTTTCGGAGCTCGAGCGCCCGACGTCGCGCCGTCGTTCCGAAGAGCGCCTTTCCCTCGCCGGCGATCAGCGGGTAGACGAGGAGCCGGAGCTCGTCCACCAGCCCGGCGTCGATCAGGCTCGCCGTGGTTCGAGCGCCCCCGACGAGATAGATGTCCTTGCCCGGCTGCCGCTTGAGGGCCTCGATCTCGTCGAGCCCTCGAACGAAGCTCGTGTTCGGCCAGCGGGCCGAAGTCAGGCTGCGCGAGAGCACGTAGTGCGGGGTCTTCGTGGCGAATCGCGCCCACTCGAGCTCGGCCGGCGTGGGTGCGCTGCCCGTGATCCACGCCGGCTTTTCCGGCTCGTTCTGGATCCCGGTCCAGTAACCCTCGTAGCCGGGGTACATTCCTCCCCCCAGAAGGCACGCGTCGACTTGGGGCGTGAGGCCGTAGTCGTCGGACCAGGCGTGGACCCAGTCCGCCATGCCGTCCGTCCCCTCGATCTTCCCGTCCAGGGAGGTCTTCATTCCGGCGATCAGCTTCCGCATGACAGCACCCCTTTCACTTGCATGATGCAAGCATCCTACGGTGGTTGCGTGATGCAAGTAAAGGGGCTATTTTGGGCGTGTGCTGGGACGCCTTTACGAGAACCAGGAGTGCTCGGCCACCCGGACGCTGGAGCTGGTCGGCGAACGCTGGAGCCTGCTGATCCTGCGCGATGCCATGTTCCGCAACTTCACGCGCTTCTCGCAGTTCCAGAAGAGCCTGGAGATCGCCACGAACGTCCTCGCCCGGCGGTTGGAGGGTTTCGTCGAGGCCGGCCTCATGGAACGGGGGCAGTCCGGAGCCTCGGGCGAGTCGGCGGAGTATCGGCTGACGAAGAAGGGACTCGAGCTGAAGCCGGTCATCATTGCCCTGACCGAGTGGGGCGACAAATGGGTGCGGCCCGGCCCGATCGTGTTCCAGGACGAATCCGACGGCCGACGAGTCAAGCTTCAGCTACGGCGCGCGGGCGACGACGCTTCGGTCGCCGTGGCCGACGTCGTCGCCCGGCGGCGCTGAAGTTTCGGTTTCCCTCAAGAGTTGCCGTAGCGCTCGAATCGGTAGGCGACTTCGGGGCCTTCCTCTCCCTCGTAGGCCAGCTGCCCCATGAGCAGCGCGAAGGGCTCCGTGTAGCGAGCGATCCGGAGCGGTCCGGCATCCACCGGCTCGAAGCCGGCGTCCCGGATGAGCGTCGCCGCCACGCGCTTGGCCTCGTCGCTGTCGCCGCAGTACACGAGGCTCGGGCGAGGCT
>JBKPMI010000458.1:0-10833 GCA_046732075.1 Acidobacteriota bacterium
GCAACGTCATGAACGACCGCCGCTTCGACGAAGCGTTCCGACTGGCGGTCGAGTCCGAGTCTTACTCGCGCCGCGTGATCGGAAAGCTGCAATCCGACGAGAACGGAGATGCGTCCTTCATCTTCGTCGAGGGGGACGTCACGCTCCAGCGAGCAGGCCGCTCGAACTTCGAGACCGCTCGTCAACGGCTGCCGCTCTTCGATGGCGACTTCATCAAGACCGGGCACAACGGCTCGGCCGAGATCATGTTCACCGACGGAACACTCTTCACGATCCGTCCCGGATCTCTCTTCGAGGTGCGGCGCCCCACGACCGCGGAAGGCAGCGGCAGCGAGGTGAAGATGGTCTCGGGGGCCGTCAACGTCTACACGTCGACGTCTCCGTCCACCGTAGCGACGGACGACGCGACCGCCGCGATCGATCGCGATTCGCGGGTTTCGGTCGACGTCGCCCAGGGCGTGAAGACCGAGGTGACTTCGTACCGCGGCCGGACGACGGTCTCGACCGGTCTGAACACCATGACGCTCGAAGGAAGGCAGCGGGTCGTGGCGCAGGCGCGGACTGGGGCCCTCTCGGCGCGGGTCGTGCTGCCGGAGGCGCCGCAGCCGCTCCTGCCGGCGGACAACCGGACCTTCGACCTGGCGACCGGTGGAGACGTCGACCTGCGCTGGGCGCGGGTGCCCGACGCCGTCCGGTACCGCATCCAGATCTCCCGGTCGCGGCTCTTCGTCCCGGACGCCAACGAGGTGGACTTGGACGACCGTACGGGCCTGTCGACCCGGATCAAGGTGTCGCGCGAGGGGCCCTATTTCTGGCGGCTCGCGGCCATCAACCGCACCGGAGTCTCCTCCGACTGGAGTCCCGTCCGGCGTTTCCGGATGCTCGCGGAGTCGGTCCAGGCGGCGGGCACCGGAGACACGACGCCCCCGGAGCTTTCGGTCTATCCGCCCCAGCAGATGGGCAACCTGTTCCTGATCTTCGGGAAGACCGAGCGCGGCGCGGTCGTCACGGTCAACGCGGACCCGGCCGACGTCGCGGCCGACGGCAGCTTCAAGAAGACGGTGACGATCGAGCGAGACGGCTACGCCATGCTCGTGATCAAGGCGGTCGATGCCTCGGGCAACGAGACGATCCGGCGGATGCGGGTGTTCGTGGAGAGCCTGTGAGCCGGGACACGGAACACGGGACAGGGGACACGAACGCGATGACATTCACCCCGGCGCCAAGTATCTTCGTGCTTTCGAGTCCCGAGTCCCGAGTCCCGAGTCCCGCTTTCTAGGAGGTTCCTTGGCCTGGCGATCCCTCTTCTCCCTCTTCTCGAACGATCTTGCCGTCGATCTCGGAACGGCGAACACGCTCGTCTTCGCGCGCGGCAAGGGCATCATCGTCCGCGAGCCGTCGATCGTGGCGGTCAACAACAACACGAACCGGGTCGAGGCCGTCGGCACCGAGGCGAAGGAGATGCTGGGCCGGACTCCCGGCAACATCGTCGCCATCCGCCCCATGAAGGACGGCGTCATCGCCGACTTCGAAGTGACGGAGAAGATGCTCGATCACTTCATCAAGAAGGCGCATGGCCGGTCGCTCTTCGTGCGTCCCCGGATCGTGATCTCGGTCCCCTCCGGCATCACGCAGGTCGAGAAGCGCGCGGTGCAGGACTCCGCGCTTCGCGCCGGCGCGTCGGAGGTTTTCATCATCGAGCAGGCGATGGCGGCGGCGATCGGCGCGGGACTTCCGATCACGGAGCCCGCGGGGAACATGATCGTCGACATCGGCGGCGGCACGACCGACGTCGCGGTGATCTCCCTCGCCGGAATCGTCTACAGCCGTTCGGTGCGCACCGCGTCGAACGAGATGGACGAGGCGATCATCCAGTACGTCAAGCGGAAGTACAACCTGCTGATCGGCGAGCGCACCGCGGAGCAGGTGAAGATCGAGATCGGGTCCGCGTATCCGCTCGACGAGCCGCTGACGATGGAGGTCAAGGGCCGCGACCTCGTGGAGGGCGTTCCGAAGACGCTCGTGCTCACGGACGAGGAGGTCCGGGAAGCGCTCGCCGAGGTCGTCGCCGCGATCGTCGAGACGGTCCGCGTCGCCCTGGAGCGCACGCCTCCGGAGCTCTCCGCGGACATCATGGACGAGGGGATCATCATCACCGGCGGCGGATCGCTGCTGCGGAACCTCGACCGCCGGCTGCGGGAGGAGACCGGCCTGCCGATCTCCTACGCCGAAGACCCCCTGGCCTCCGTCGCGCTCGGGACCGGGGCGATGCTCACCGATATGAATCTCTTAAGGAAGATTTCGATCACGTAAGAGGCCCATGAGATTCCCGACCGCCCGCGCCGAGATCACCAGCCGCCCGCGGAGGGGCGGGATGCTTCTCGCCTCGGTGCTCGTCCTCTGCGTGCTCGCGCTTTCCGCCCAGGCGCCGGCGCGCAGCCAGCGCGGCTCCGTCCTCCAGTCCTGGATCCTGACCGTGGCGGGTCCGGTGGCCACCGCTCTCGGCACGGTCTCGCGCGGCGTTTCCGGTACGTCGTCGTCGTTCGTCGACAGCTTTACGGCGCGCGCCGAGAACGAGCGGCTGCGCCGTCAGGTGGAGCGACAGAACGAGGAGCTCTTCCGGCTCCGCGCGGAAGTGGGCCAGATCCGGGGCGAGCTCGGACTGCGGGCGTCGGCGCCGTTCCTTCCGGCGGTCGTGGCCAGCGCGCCCGTTCTCCTCCTCGAGCGCCGCGCCGGACTCCAGAGCGCGTTGATCGGGATCGGCTCGTCCTCCGGCGTCACGGCGGGCTCGCCGCTCGCCGTCCCCGAAGGGCTGATCGGCCGCGTCGTCACCGCGGGTCGCACGCTGTCGCGCGTGCAGCTCCTCCTCGACGCGTCGGCCGCGGTGGGCGCCCGCGTGGTTCGAACCGGAGATCTCGGGATCGTCCGCGGAGACGGGCGGGGCGCGCTTCTCCTCAACCACGTTTCGACGACGTCGCGGGTCCGGGCCGGGGACGTCGTCGAGTCCGCCGGAATCGACGGGATCTACCCGAGAGGGATTCCGATCGGACGCGTCGAATCGGTCTCTCGCGGCGAGACGCTCTTCCTGGACGTGCGGGTCGTGCCCGCGGCGTCCTTCTCGCGCCTGACCGACGTCCTCGTGCTCGCGCCTTTCCCCGCGGCCGAGCCGGAAGGTCCGAGTGCCACGCGGTGAAGCTCGGGCGCATCGCCCTGCTTCTCGCCGGGGCGACGGCTCTCGAGTTCTTCTTCGGCGGGTCCAAGTATCGCGGCGTCTGGCCGGTCGACTGGCTGCTCGTGGCGACCGCGATCGTTGCCCGATCGGGCGGCTTCGGGCGCGCGGTGCTGACGGGAGCGGCGGCCGGATTCCTGGAGGATGCGCTGACCGAGACGCTCCTCGGGATGAACGCTTTCGCGAAGGCCGGCATCGGCTACGTCCTCGCGTTCGTCTCGGTCCGGGTGATCTTCGGCGGGGCGTTTGCCGTGGGCGGCGTGATCGCGCTCTGCTGTCTGGCCAACGATGCGATCGTGGCAGTTCTGCGCTCGCTGCTCCTCGGGGCGCCCGTCGTCCTCGGAAGTCCGGAAGCGCTGTGGCGCGCCTTCGCCACGGGCACGACCGCGGGAGTGCTCGAGGCGGCATGGAGCTTCCCGTGGCGGGAGTGGCGCGAACGGAGGCGGGCGGGGAGACTGCGGTGAGATCAACCCCGCGTCCGGCTACCGGCTTCCGGCTACCGGCTACCGTCTCATGCTGAAGGTACGCGAAAACCGCCGGGAGCTCTCCGGCCGGATCGAAATTGCGCGACTCGCGGTCGGCGCGGTGTTCGCCATCCTCGCGTTCTCGTACTGGTACGTCCAGATCGCGCGCGGCGACTACTACTTCGAGCTCTCCGAGAACAACCGCATCCGGTCGGTGAAGCTGACCGCGCCGCGCGGATACGTCCTCGACCGCACCGGCTCCGTTCTCGTCGAGAACGAGCCGGCGTATTCGCTCCAGCTGTATCGCCGCGAAGCGAAGGACCTGCGGGCCTCGGTCGCATTCGCCGTGCAGTTGCTGAAGCTTCCGGCCGACCAGGTCGAGGCGCGCCTCGCCCGCGGGAGGCGCTACCCGGAGTTCGTGCCGATCTCGATCGCCGAGAACCTGTCGCTCGAGGAGGTCGCCGCCGTCGAAGCGCGCGCGCCCGAGCACCCCGAGTTCGCAATCTCCGTCTCCCAGCGCCGTCTGTACAAGCGCGGCATCTCCGCCGCGCACGTGCTCGGCTACCTGGCCGAGGCGACCCCCGATCAGATCCGCGCCTCTTCCAACGCGTACCGGCTGGGAGACTGGATCGGCCAGAAGGGGATCGAGAGCACGTACGAAAAGCTGCTCGGCGGGACGAACGGCGAACGCCGGGTGATCGTGGATTCGCATGCCCGGGAGATCAAGGAAGAGAGCCGCCTGGAGTCGCGGCCCGGACAGAACCTCTTCCTGACGATCGACCGGGAGCTCCAGGCTCTCGCCGAGGAATCCTTCTCGGACAAGGTCGGCTCCGCGGTCGCGCTCGATCCCCGCACGGGAGAGATCCTCGCGCTCGTCTCGTCGCCGTCCTACGACCCGAACTGGTTCACGCGCCGGGTCACCTCGGAGGAGTGGTCGAGCCTTCTCTCCGACCCGAATCACCCGCTGCAGAACCGGGCGATCCAGAACATGTACTCGCCCGGATCGGTGTTCAAGGTCTTCCTGGCCTACGGTGCGCTGGCGCTCGGTGAGGTGGACCCGACGGCCAAAGTGTTCTGCCCGGGTTACGCGACCTTCTACGGGCGAACGTTCCGCTGCCACCGCAAGGGCGGCCACGGCTGGGTCGACCTGCGCAACGCGATCAAGCTGTCGTGCGACGTCTACTTCTACAACCTCGGCCGCCGGCTGGGCGTGGACCGGATCGCGGAAATCGCGCACGCGTTCGGTTTCGGCGAGCCGACGGGCCTCGACCTCGCGCACGAAAAGGCGGGCCTCGTTCCGTCGGAAGAGTGGGCGCGCACCAAGCGAGGCGCGCGCTGGTATCCGAGCGAGACGATCTCGGTGGCGATCGGCCAGGGACCCGTGCTCGTCACGCCGCTGCAGGTGGCGCGGGCGGTCGCGGGACTGATCGAGGGGGGACGGCTGCCGACCCCGCATCTCTTTCTGGCGTCGCAGGACCCGAAGACCGGCGTCCGCCTCCGCTACGAGTCGGCGCCCCACGCGACGCTCGCCCTCGATCCCCGGAAGCTCGCCATCGTGAAGGAAGGGATGTGGGCCGTCATCAACGAGCCGGGGGGGACCGCGTTCGGCTCCCGGATCCCGGGCCTCGAGGCCGGCGGCAAGACCGGTACAGTCCAGGTCGCCGGGCGCGACGCCGTGCTGCGCTCGGGCGTGGACCGCAGCCTCATCGAGGACCACGCGTGGTTCACGGCCTTCGCGCCGGTGAACGATCCGAAGATCGTGGTGGTCGTCTTCGTCGAGCACGGCGGCCACGGTGGCGCGGCGGCGGCGCCGATCGCCCGGCGCCTGCTCGCGAAGTATTTCGGGATGACGCTCGCGCCGAGGCCCGGCGAGCCCGGATTCGTCCGGGCGGCGTCGCGGCCCGCGTCCCCCCCGAACCCCGGAGTCTCGCCGTGATCCGCCGCGTCCTGCCGGTCCCGCGGAGGCTCGACCTGATCGTGCTCGGGTGCGCAATCTCGCTCTCGGTGCTCGGAATCCTCTTCGTGTCCTCGACCACCAAGGGCGGCCGCTTCGAGGGCCTCGCGACCCGGCAGGCGATCTGGGTGCTCGTCGGGCTCGGGGCGATGGTCGCCGCGATCCTCTTCGACTACCGGGTGCTCCTGAAGTTTTCTTTCGTCATCTACTGCGTGAGCCTCGTGCCGCTCGTCTATCTGCTTTTCTTCGGCGAGCGGATCGCGAACGTGAAGTCCTGGATCCGGATCGGTACTTTCCAGTTCCAACCGGCGGAGCTGACGAAGGTCGCCACCGCGCTCCTGCTGGCGTACCTCTTCGAGAACGAGGACGACGCCCGGATGAAGGGCGCGACGATCGCGAAAGTCGGGGCGATCGTCGCGATCCCGTTCCTGCTCGTGTTTCTCCAGCCGGATGCGGGCCTGGCGGCGACGTTCCTGCCCCTGCTCGCCATGGCGCTCTTCTTCGGCGGCCTGCCCGGAAAGGCGTGGATCGCCCTGTTCATTGCGGTGGCCCTGCTCGCCGGGATCGGGTGGTTCGTGCTCGCCGACTATCAGAAGGCGCGCATCGGGACGTTCCTGAACCCGGAGTCGGACGTCCTGGGATCGGGGTACCAGGTCCGGCAGTCGAAGATCGCGGTCGGCTCCGGCGGATTCACCGGGAAGGGATTCCGTTCCGGGACGCAGAGCCAGCTCCGTTTTCTGCCGGTGCAGCACACCGACTTCATTCTCGCCGTGATCGCGGAGGAGTGGGGGTTCCTGGGGGTGTGCCTGGTGCTCGCGCTCTTCGCGGGGCTCGTCCTGCGCGCGATGTCGCTCGCCCGCGTGGCCCGCGACCGAGGGGGTGTCTTCCTCATCCTCGCGGTCTCGTCGATGCTCTTCTTCTCGGTCGTCGTCAACGCCTCGATGATGATCGGCCTCCTGCCGACCACGGGGATCCCGCTACCCCTCGTCTCTTACGGCGGCTCGTCGGTGGCGACGTCGTTCCTGGGAATCGGGCTCATCCTCGCCGTCGAGTACCGGCGATTCGCGAACGCTTGAAAAGGCAGCTCCTCGTCGACGCGACGCCGCCCGAGACGCGGGTCGCCCTGATCGAGGACGGTCGCGTCGTCGAGTTGCTGCACGAGCGGCGGCAGCGCCAGGGTCTCGTCGGGAACGTTTACCTCGGCCGGGTCCACCGCGTCCTGCCCGGCATGGAGGCCGCGTTCGTGTCGATCGGCCTGGAGCGGGACGCGTTCCTCTACGTCGAGGACGTCCTTCCCCCGGCCCTGGATGTCGTCGGCAACGGCGACGCCGCGGTGGCGCCGGGCGATCGCACCGACCGGCCGCGCATCGACTCGCTGGTGAAGGAAGGACAGGAGTTCGTCGTCCAGGTCACGAAGGATCCGCTCGCCGGGAAGGGGCCGCGGGTCACGGCGAACATTTCCCTCCCGGGTCGCACTCTCGTGTACCTGCCGGGCGTCCGGGAGATCGGGATCTCGCGGCGGATCACCGACGAGATCGAGCGCGAGCGCCTGCGGGGAATCCTGGAGTCGCTGCCGGGCGAGGGCGGGTTCATCGCGCGAACCGCGGCGCTGGGAAGTTCAACGGCGGAGTTCGCGGCGGACCACCGGTACCTGACCGACCTCGCCGACCGGATCCAGCGGAAAGCCGAGAATTCGGCGGCGCCGGCGGTGTTGCACCGGGAGCTCGATCTGCCGCTCCGGGCGGTGCGCGACCTCGTCGCCGGCGAGTTCGACGCCATCCGCGTGAACGACGAAGAGACCCACGCGCGCCTCGCGGAGTTCCTGGAGGCGGTCGCTCCGTCCCTCGTCTACCGGCTCGAGCTCTACCGGGAGCCCGAGCCTCTGTTCGAGGCGTTCGGAGTGGAGGCGGAGATCGAGAACGCGCTGAAGAGCCGCGTGCCTCTCCCCTCCGGCGGCTCGATCGTGATCCACCAGACCGAGGCGCTCGTCGCAATCGACATCAACACCGGCAAGTACGTCGGAAAAGAAGACCTCGAGGAGACCGTCTTCGCCACCAACCTGGAGGCGATCCCGGAGGTCGCGCGGCAGATCCGGTTGCGCGACTTGGGCGGGCTCCTGGTCGTCGACTTCATTGACATGCTCGACGCTTCGCACCGGAAGGAGGTCTTCGACCGCTTCGAGGCCGAGCTCGCGAAGGACCGCGCGCGTTTCCGGATGCTGCCGGTGTCCGAGTTCGGCCTGATCGAGATCACGCGCCAGCGGTCGCGCGGCAACCTCGAGAAGCTGCTGACGCGCTCGTGCCCGGACTGCGCCGGCAGCGGCCGCGTGAAGACGGATCTGACCGTCGCCCTGGAGCTGCGCCGGGCCCTCCTCTCGCCGCCCCTCCTCGTCGTGGGTGGGGAAACCGTTCGCGTCCGGGTCCGGCCGTCTCTGGCCCGGTTCCTGGCCGAAGAGGAGCCGGGGCTCCTCTCCGACGTCGAGCGGGAGCTCTCGATCCGGGTGGAGCTGGTGCCCGACGAGACCCTGCCGCCGGCCCGCTACGAGATCGGGGGATAGGGTCGATATACTCTTTTATATCAACGACTTACGTTTTGGAATAGAGGGGAGGAAAGGCGCGTTTTCGAAGTCAGCACGCGATACCTTCCTTCCCGGCCCCGACCATTTGAGTCGGGGCCGCCTTTTTTGGGCGGAAAGAAGTCAGCTCCTTCCCTCGCCGACGAGCTGGCCGTAGATCTCCGCCACCCGCTCGAGGGTGTCCGCGTCTCCGGGCTTCTTGTCCGGCCGCAGCCGCACGATCCGCGGGAACCGCAGCGCGAACCCGGACTTGTGGCGGGCGCTCTTCTGGATCGAGTCGAAGGAGACCTCCAGCACGACCTGCGGCTCGACCGCGCGCACCGGGCCGTACTTCCCGACGGTGATCTTCCGGAAGACCGTGCCCATCTTCCGGATCTCGTCGTCGGTCAGCCCCGAGTACGCCTTCCCGATGTTGACGAACCGGTTACCCTCGCGCACCGCGAAGGTGTAGTCCGAGAGCATTCCGGCGCGCTTGCCGTTGCCCTGCTGGACCGCCGTCACGACGACGTCGAGCGTGGCGAGCGCCTTCTTGTACTTCCTCCACGCGCGGCCCCGCTTGCCCGCCTGGTACGTGGAGTCGAGCTGCTTGCACATCAGCCCCTCGTTGCCGCGCGCCCTCGCTTCGTCGAAGAGCCGGTCGAGCTCCTGCGGCGTCTCCGCGCGAAGAACCGGCGAGACGATCAGTCCGCCCCCCGCCGCGACCGCCTCGAGCTCGCGCCGCCGCTCGGTCCACGCTTCCTCGAAGAGCGGCCGGTCCTCGCGGGCGAGGCAGTCGTACGCCACGAACGCCGCCGGGAACTCCGCGAGGACCTCGGGCGGCGGGGCCTTGCGGCCCAGGCGCCGCTGGAGCCGGAAGAACGACTCGGGCCGGCCGTCGCGCCACGCGAGCACCTCGCCGTCCAGGAGAAACGAGCCCGGCACGCTTCGCAGCGATTCCGCGACGTCCGGGAACTGCGCGGTCACGTCGTCCAGAGTCCGCGAGAAGAGAGCCACGCGGTCGCCGGCCTTGTGCGCGTGCGCGCGGATGCCGTCGTACTTGTCCTCGATCGCGAAGAGGGGGAGCTCGTCGGCGACCTCCGCGGCGACCTCGATCGGCGTCGCGAGCATGAACCCGATCGGGTGGAAGAGGCGGAACCGGATCCCGTCCAGCCGGCCCTCGCGGGCGGCGCGCGCGGTCTCCCCGATGTCGCCGCAGTTGCGGCGCGCCCTCGCCACGGCTTCGCGGTCCGCGCCGAACGCGCGCGCGATCGCCTCCTCGACGGTCGTGACGTCCGCGCCGATGCGGAGCCCGCCCGACAGCGTCTTGACGAGGTACTTCCCCTCGACCGGCGTCGCGCGGGAGAGCAGCGCCGCGACCGCCGCTCCCTTCGCCGCGGCCTTGCGCTCGCGCGCCAGCTGGCGGAGCTCTCCGTCGACCTCGAGCACGCTCATGGCTTCCGGCGACCCGTCCGGCAGGAGGAGCCCGACCGCCTCGCCGAGGTCGCCGATCGCCGTGGCGCTGGCGCCGATCGTCTCCAGGTCCCAGCCCGTGACCTCGGCCGCGGCTTTCGCGATCGTGACCCAGCCGACGGAGGTGACGGTCTGCTCCCACTCGGCGAACGGGCTTCCGGAGAGGAGGCGTGCCGCCACCGCGAGCTCTTCCCCCTCGATCCGACCGAGCGTTTGGGCGAGACGCTCGATCTTCGCGAGCTTGCCGCGATCCCTGGCGACGGCTTCGAGGGTCTCCGCGAGTATGCGGTACGCGATCGCGCTCAGTCCTCATCCTCCTCGCGCGCCTCGGTCACGGTTTCGCGCGCGGATGGAAGCTGCTCGGCGGGGACGCCGCGGGAGAGGAGGATGCGGGCGAAGTCGCGCGCGTAGCCGTGCATCGTCACGACCCGCTCGGGCGCGACGTCCGCCACGTGCCGGAGCAGCTCCGAGAAGTCGGCGTGGTCCGACATCGGCAGGAGAACGTCGGCGTCGAAGTCCGCCCGGGACGCCTCGCGGATCGCCCAGCCCGAGAGGTAGACGATCCGCCGGCGCTTGACGTTGCGCACGACCGGAGTCCGCGCGCAGCTGGGAGGGACGACGAGCGCCTCCCCGGGTGCGGCGGGACCGGTCTCGTAGGCGCGCGAGAGCGGAAACGCGTGGCCTGCCGCCTCGAACTCGGGTAGAAGCTTCCACGCCCCGCCGTGCAGGACCGTCGGGATTCCCGCTTCGGTCAGCGCGAGCACGGCCTCCTGCGCCTTCCCGAAGCCGTAGGCGAGGAGGACCGGGACCTTCTCCTCCTCAAACGCCTCGCGGCACGCGGCGACGAGACGCTCCTCGATCACGCGTCGCTCCGGGAATCGGAAGACCGGAAGCCCGAACGTCGTCTCGGTCGCGAGGACCCGCGCGTGCGGCGCGGCCGCCGGAACGGCCGTTCGCGAAGCGCCGCGGCGAAAGTCCCCCGTGACGAGGAGCGAGTCTCCGTCGCTCTCGAAGAAGACCTGGGCGGAGCCGAGGACGTGCCCGGCCGGGTAGAGCTCGAGCGTGACGCCGTTGCCCTCGACCCGCTCGCCGTAACGGAGACCGCGCACCTCTCCGCCCCACTCCGGGTTTCGCCGGCGGTAGACCGCGACCGTCTCGGGCG
>JBKPMI010000459.1:0-3049 GCA_046732075.1 Acidobacteriota bacterium
CCACCTACCAGCGCCTCGTGAACGACTACCCGAATTCGCCGTACCGCTCGGAGGCCCAGCAGAAGATCTCGGGGTGAGAAGGGCCGTCATCGTCGTCTGCGACGGCCTGGGCGTCGGGGCAGCCCCGGACGCCGCGGCTTACGGCGATGCGGGGTCCGACACGCTCGGCCACGCGCTCGACCGGCACCCCGTCGCCCTGCCGAACCTCGAGTCCCTCGGCCTTCTCTCCCTTCTCGAGCCGGCCCGCGGCCGGGCGGCGGGAGCGCGCGGCAAGGCGTTCGAGCTCTCGGCGGGCAAGGACACCACCACCGGCCACTGGGAAATGATGGGGCTCGTCGTGGAGCGTCCCTTCCCCCTCTATCCGGACGGCTTCCCGGACGAGGTGCTCGATCCCCTCGAGAAGTTCATCGGGAAGAAGGTCCTCGGAAACAGGGCGGCGTCCGGCACCGAGATCATCCGCGAGCTCGGCCCCGAGCACCTGGCGACCGGCCGCCCGATCGTCTACACGTCGGGCGATTCGGTCTTCCAGGTCGCGGCCCACGAGTCCGTCTGGAACGCCGAGCGGCTCTGGGAGGTGTGCCGCTTCGCGCGGGGCGTCTTGACCGGGAAGCACGCGGTGGGACGCGTCATCGCGCGGCCGTTCATCGGCGAGCCGGGCGCCTTCGTCCGCACCGCGAACCGGCGGGACTTCACGATCGCTCCGACCGGCGAGACGTGGCTCGACCGTCTCGTCGCGGAGGGACGGCGCGTCTTCGGTGTCGGCAAGATCGTAGACATCTTCTCGGGACGGGGTATCACGGCGTCCGTCCACACCGCGTCCGACGCGGAAGGGATGCGGATCTCGACCGACGCCCTGCGCGAGGGGGACTTCGACCTGGTGTTCACGAACCTCGTGGACTTCGACAGCAAGTACGGACACCGGAACGACCCGGCGGGCTTCGCGAAGAACCTCGCCGCGGTCGACGCGCTCCTGCCGGCGCTCCTCGCGGCCCTGCGCCAAGACGACCTCCTCTTCCTGACCGCGGACCACGGCTGCGAGACGACGGACGTCTCGACGGATCACACGCGCGAGCACGTCCCGTTTCTCGCGGCGGGAGCCGCGATCGCCGCGGACGTGGACCTCGGCGTGCGCCGGGGCTTCGCGGATCTCGCCGCGACCGCCGGCGAGTGGCTGGGGGTGGCCGCGCCGCGTGGCGACAGCGCGCTCGCCCTCCTCCTCCGCTGAGCGGGCTCCTGCCGATCGTTCACGCGCTCCTCGTCGCGGCCGCCGTCGTCACGGTTCTGTCCGTCGTTGTGCTGCCCGGCAATCTCCGAGCTTTTCCAAGGCTTCCGAGGCGACCCGACGCCATGGCGGGGAGACCTCTCCCGCGCGTATCGGTCGTCATTCCCGCCCGCGACGAAGCGGGGGAGATCGGGCGGACCGTGCGGTCGCACCTCGCCCAGGAGTATCCCGACGTCCGCGTGATCGTGGTGGACGACCGGTCGCGTGACGGAACCGGGGAGATCGCCGCAGCCCTCGCCCGCGAGGATCCGCGGGTTTCGGTGATCTCCGGCGCCGAGCCGCCGCAGGGCTGGCTGGGCAAGCCGAATGCTCTGTGGCAGGGCGCGCGGGCCGCCGACGGCGAGATTCTGCTCTTCGCCGACGCCGACGTGCGGTATCACCCGCGGGCGCTCGTCGAGGCAGTCTGCATCATGGAGGACCGGGCCCTCGACCTCCTCGCCTTCTTCCCGCGGCTCGAGGCGAGCGGTTTCTGGGAGAACGTCCTGATGCCCTACCTCGGGGAGTCGGTGTTTCTCGGACTCGGGTTCCTGGCGGGGGTGCGGCGCGTTCCCATCGCGATGGGCGCCGGCGCCGGAAACCTGATCCGCCGGCGAACCTACGACGCGGTCGGCGGACATCCCGCGCTGCGCGACTCCGTGATCGACGACGTCCACCTGGCCGTCAGCGTGAAGCGGGCGGGCTTTCGGGTCGCGGCCTACCGGTCGGAGAACCGCGTCTTCGTGCGGATGTACCGCGGATTCCGGGGCGTCTGGAACGGGTTCACGAAGAACGTCGCCTACGTCTACAACGGGATCGGCGGGCTCGTGCTGCTTGCGCTCTCGCTGCTGATGATCGCGGTCTCGATCGCGCCCGCCGCGGTGCTCGCGGCCTCCGTGCTGGGAGCCGCCATCCCGCGGTCCGACGTGGTGCTCGCGGCGGCCGTCTTCGCCGGCAGCGTCGTCCTGAGATTCGTCCTCGCCGCGATCCTCGGCGCGCCCCTCTGGCCCGCGCTGGCGCACCCTATAATGACCGCCGTCTGGGCCGGCCTCATGGGCCGGTCTCTGTTTCACAGGTTCATTCGAAGGCGCCTCACCTGGCGGGGTCGGGAGTTCGACGCGCGTCGCGCGCGCTTCTAGGCGAGAGGGAGGGATCGAATGCGCTGGATCGGCCTCGCGGGCATCGCCGTGATCTTCGCCATCGCGTATCTCTGCTCGGCCAACCGCCGGGCGATCCGCTGGTACACGGTCCTCTGGGGCTTCTCCCTGCAGGTGCTCTTCGCGTTTCTCGTCCTCTACTGGGAGGCCGGCAAGAACGCCCTGGAGCGCTTCTCGATGGCGATCACGGGCGCGATTTCCTACGCCGACCAGGGCGGCGCGTTCGTCTTCGGGTGGCTCACCGGCCGCATGGAAAAGATCGGCGAGGCGACGGGTCAGCCCATCGGCGGCTACATCTTCGCGTTCAAGGTGCTGCCGATCGTCATCTTCATCGCGTCGTTCTTCACGATCATGTACTACCTCGGGATCATGCAGCGGATCGTGCAGGGCATGGCGTGGGTGATGCAGCGGCTGATGCGCGTGTCGGGCGCGGAGTCGCTCGCGGTCGCGGCGAACGTCTTCATCGGGCAGACCGAAGCGCCGATCCTGATCGCTCCCTACATTCCGACGATGACGCGCTCCGAGCTCCTGACCATGATGACCGGCGGAATGGCGCACGTCTCGGGGGCGGTGCTGCTCGCGTACGTCGCGATGGGCATCCCGGCGAAGTACCTGATCACGGCGTCCGTGATGG
>JBKPMI010000460.1:0-10811 GCA_046732075.1 Acidobacteriota bacterium
GGACATGGGGACGATCGCGACCGCCAGCCGCGGCGACGCGGGAGGTTTGACGTTCCGCGAGTGGCACCCCGTGGGCGCCGACGAGCGGGGTTGGGACGTGCCGGATCCGTCGGATCCCCAGATCGTCTACGGCACGGGGCTCGGCGGAAACGTCATGCGCTTCGACGGCCGCACGGGCCAGGGCACGAACATTTCTCCGGTCGTCGAAGGAACCTACGCGCGCCGGCCGACGGAAGTGAAGCACCGCTACACGTGGATCACCCCGCTCGCCGTGTCGAAGAAGAAGCCGCACGCGATCTATCACGCCTCGCAGGTCCTCTTCCGGTCGGTCGATCGCGGCCAGTCCTGGACCGTGATCAGCCCCGACCTGACGGGCGCGGTCGCCGGCACCCCCGGCTGCGACGGCGAGATCACGCTCGCGAACGCCCGGCCGTGCGGGTTCGGGGTGATCTACACGATCGCGCTCTCGCCCCGCGACGAAAACGAGATCTGGGTCGGGACCGACAGCGGCCTGATCCAGCGAACGACCGACGGTGGGAAGACGTGGCAGGACGTGACGCCGAAGGGACTGCCGGCGTGGAGCAAGGTCGCGACGCTCGACGTTTCGGCGATCGAGCCGGGCGTCGTGTACGCCGCGGTCGACTCCCACCGGCTGGACGACTTCGGTCCTCACCTGTACCGGACGCGCGACTCCGGAAGGACGTGGACCGCCATCACGACGGGTATCCCGGCCACGCACTACACGACGGTCGTCCGCGCCGACCCGTCGCGCAAGGGCCTCCTCTACGCCGGCACGCTCGGCGGAGCCTATGTGTCGTTCGACGACGGGGACCACTGGCAGCCGCTCCAGTTGAACCTCCCGACCGTGTGGGTCGAGGATCTCCAGGTCCACGGCGACGATCTGGTCGCCGCGACGAACGGCCGGTCGCTCTGGATCCTGGACGGCATCACGCCGCTCCGGCAGCTGACGCCGGCGGTCGCGAGCGAACCGGTCCACCTCTTCGTGCCGGCGCGCGCGGTCCGCGTTCGGCGCAACATCAACCACGACACGCCGCTCCCGCCGGAAACGCCGATGGGGAAGAACCCGCCGACCGGCGCCCTCATCGACTACACGCTGTCGCGCGCGTCGGAGCCGCTGACCATCGAGATCCTCGACGAGAAGGGCAGTGTCGTCCGAAAGGTCTCCAGCGCCGACGGGCCCGAGAAGCTGACGGCGCGGCGCTATTTTGCGGACGCGTGGGTGAAGCCTCCCGCGCCGCCGTCGGCGGCCGCGGGCCACCACCGCTTCGTCTGGGATCTGCGCGGCCCGCGTCCGAAGGCGGAGACCTACGACTACTCGATCGCGGCAATCTGGGGGGAAGACACCCCGATCGAGCCGGAGGGGCCGCTCGTCGTTCCCGGCACGTACACGGTGCGGCTGACGGCCGGAGGCAGGACCCTCACGCAGCCGCTGACGGTCGAGGCGGATCCCCGGATCTCCGCGTCCCGCGAGGACCTCGTTCGCCAGTACGACCTCGCGGTACGGACCGCCGCCGAGATGGATCGCGTCGCGGCCGCGCTGCAGGAGGTCCGCGCCCGGCGGAAGAGCGGGAATACCCCGAATGCGAAGGATCTCGACGCAAGCGAGAAGGCTCTCGTCCGGATGAGCGCGCGTCTCTCCGGGCTCTTCTCGGCGATCGAGAGCGGAGACTCCGCGCCGACCGGCCAGGCCGCCGCGGAGTTCGAGGACATCCGCGCGACCCTGCAAAAAGCGACGGGGTCGACGGGAGCTCTGGAGCTCCACGCCGACCCCGGGGATTACGACCCGACCGACGACTGATCAGTGCCGGCGGTGCTCGTCTCTCCAGCGGCGGTACTCGTCGCCCTCGATGACTCTCTGCGTCGACCAGTGACCCGGAACGTAGCGCCAACCGCCGTACTCACGGACGTAACGGGCCCGGACCCAGTGGGCACGGCGCGACTCCGGAACGACCCAGCGTCCCGGAACCCAGACCCAGTTGTCACCCTGCCAGTCCCAGGCTCCAGCCACCCAGACGGCGTTGCGGTCGGTACGGCGGGTGCGCCGCTCATACCGGACCCGCGGCGGCCTCGTCCGGCCGATGCGGATCTCGAGGCCAGGAAGCGGAGGGGGCGGAGGCAGCTGCGCAAATATGGGCGCACTCACGGCGGTGGCAAGCGCAGCCATGGAAATCGATCTCAGTATTCGTCGGTACATGGATACTCCTTTCTCTACGGGGAGAGGGCGCAAGCCGCGTGCCACATCCGGGCCGGGACCCCGAATAATGCCGTCCGGGGATCAGCGCTCCCGGCGCGCCGCGACCTCCGCGAGCAGCTTTTCGAGCACGGCCGGCTCGGACGGCTTGACGAGGTGGTGATCGAAGCCGGCCTCTTTCCCTTTCCGCACGTCCTCTTCCTGTCCCCAGCCCGTCATCGCGACGAGAACCGTCTTTTCGGCTTCCGGCGTTTTCCTGAGGCGCCGCGCGAGCTCGTATCCGTCCATCACCGGCATTCCGATGTCGAGGATCGCAACGTCCGGCCGGAACGCCTTCGCCGCCTGGAGCGCGCCCTCGGCTTCGTACGCGACGCGGGTCTCGTGGCCGTGGAGGTCCAGAAGCAGAGCGAGTCCGTCCGCCGCGTCGCGGTTGTCGTCGACCACGAGCACGCGCAGAGGCGTCCCCTTCCGCGAATCCCCGCCCTCGCCCGCGGAAGCCGTCCCGGTCGCGACGCTTGCGGCTTCGACAGCCGGTAGCCGGATCGAGAACTCGCTTCCGAGACCGGCTCCCGCGCTGATCGCCTCGATACGGCCCTCGTGGAGCTCGACCAGTCTTTTCGCGAGCGTGAGCCCGATGCCCATTCCCGCGCCGGATGTCCCGGTGTGCGGCTGCGCCTGCACGAACAGGTCGAACACGTGGGGCAGCATGATCGGATCGATGCCGATCCCGGAGTCGCGGACGCGGATGAGGGCATATCCGTCGGAGCGTGATGCCGTCACCCAGATCCGTCCCCCCCGGCCGGTATATTTCGCCGCGTTGTTCAGGAGGTTGGTCAGGGCCTGGGAGAGACGCACGGGGTCCGCGTCGATCCAGACCTCCTCGGGGGGCACCTCGACGGTCAGTTCCTGTCCGCGCTCCGCGATGAGGGGCTGCGACGTCTCGACTGCAGCCTGGACGATCGTCGAGACGGCGACGATCTCGCGTCGCAGGTCGATCCGCCCCTCCCGGATCCGCGACACGTCGAGGAGATCGTCGAGAAGCCGGGTCATGTTCGTCAGCTGGCGTTCGGCGATGTCCCTCGCCCGGGCGAAGGTCTCGTCCGTGGCCCCCGGCTCCAGCATGATCTGGAGAGCGCTTCGAATGGGCGCCAGTGGATTGCGGAGCTCGTGCGCCAGAATGGCCAGGAACTGGTCTTTCTGGCGATCCACCTCGAGCAGAGCCTCCAAGTTGCGTCGCTCCGTCATGTCGCGGGTCACCTTCGCGAAACCCATCAGTTTCCCGTCCTCGCCGCGCAGGGAGGTGATCACGACGTTCGCCCAGAACCGGGTGCCGTCCTTGCGGACCCGCCACCCTTCGTCTTCGATCCGCCCGTACTGGGACGCGGTCTTCAGCTCCCAGTCCGGCTTTCCCTGGAGGATCGACTCCGGCGTATAGAAGACCGAGAAGTGTGAGCCGATGATCTCCGACGCCGAGTAACCCTTCAGGATTTCAGCGCCGCGGTTCCAGCTCGCGACGTTCCCGCTCGCGTCGAGGAGGAACACGGCGTAGTCGCGCACTCCGTCCACGAGGATCCGGAAGCGCTCCTCGCTCCGACGGAGAGCCTCTTCGGCCTGCCGGCGCTCGGTGAGGTCCCGGGTGATCTTCAGGAACCCGCGCAGCTCTCCGAATTTTCCCCGGATCGCAGTGATGACGACGCTCGCCCAGAAGCGGGTCCCATCCCGGCGGAGCCGCCAGCCCTCGTCCGTGAACCGGCCGCTCTCGCTCGCGACCGACAGCTCGAACTGCGGCCAGGCGCGGCTGATCGCCTCAGGCGTGTAGAAGACCGAAAAGTGTTTTCCGAGGATCTCCTCCGGCCGATATCCCTTGATTCGTTCGGCGCCGCGGTTCCAGGTGCTCACGTTGCCGGCCGGGTCGAGAAGGAAGATGGCGTAGTCCTCGACCCCGTCGACGAGGTGCCGGAAGCGCTCCTCGCTGTCGGCGAGAGCGTTCCGCCGGATCCGGGACTCTTCGAGTTCTTCGGTCATTCGAGGTGTCGCCTCGGTAGGGCGCGGGAAGATTGTAAGGTGGAGGTCAGGTCTCCCGGAGCATCCCGACCTCCGGAGAACTCACCTGTTCACCCTCTGACTTTGCTTCCTCGCGGGTGATCGGCTGGATCTGCGCCTCGGCCCGCTCGGCGTCCGGAGTGGTGAGGACTTTCGCACCGAACTGCTTCGCGGCCCGGGTGACCTCGCGCCCGAGGGCGCGGAGCTGATCGGACACATTCTCGTCGTGCACGCCTTCGCGGTCGAAGACCCGCCAGGCCTGAGGGATCGGGATTACCAGCGGAACCGCCCAGCCGCGCAGCGCCCGGACCACGAACTCCATGGTGTTGACGGCCTGGAGGCCCTGCGTCCCGCCCGCTGTCGAGATCAGACCCACGACCTTGTCCGTCAAATAGGGCGGCTTGCGGTCCGACAGGAGCTGGAACCAGTCGAGCACGTTCTTGAACGACCCGCTGATCGTGCCGTGGTACAGCGGGCTCGCCCACAGGAGACCCGCGGCGCCGTGGACCGCGCCGCAGAGGCGGTGCACGGACTCGGGCACGTCGCGGCGGTCCGGCGAATACATCGGCAGATCGAGTGCGCGCACGTCGAAGAGCTCCGTCCGGGCGCCACCCTCTGCCGCGCCTTCGAGGGCTATCTGGAGCGCCGCCCGGCTGCTCGACTGCGCGGAGAGACTGCCGCCGATGCCGACGACCGAGATGTCTCCCGTCATCGAACTCCCGGGACGGCCGCCGCCGCCTCGAGCGCGGCGGTGAGCGTCGGCAGATCCCACGGGGCGTCGTGACGGACGCCGTTGATGAAAAACGTGGGAGTTCCGTTGACGCCGCTGCGGACGCCGGATCGAAAGTCCCGGCGGACGCGGTCGCTGTGGAGGCCGGCGGAGAGCTCTCTCGTGAAACGTTCCCCGTCGAGTTTGAGCGAGACCGCGTAGCGCAGGAGGTCCGCGTCCTCGAGCGCGTCCTGGTTCTCGAAGAGAAGGTCGTGCATCCTCCAGAACTCGCCCTGCGCGCCCGCTGCCTCCGCCGCTTCGGCCGCGCGTTGCGCGTGCGGATGCGCCTGCGAAAGCGGAAAGTGGCGGAAGACGAAACGGAGATTGGGTCCGAGCGCCCGCCGGACCTCCTGGACGATCGGATACGCCGCACCACAGTACGGGCACTCGTAGTCGCCGTACTCGGTCAGCGTCACCGGGGCGCCGTCGGGCCCCGCCCGATGGTCGTCCGTAGAGACGGGCGGCTTCAGGACAGTCATGGAGTTCCACCTTTCGGCGTCGGACGGTTGGACTCCAGCTCTTCGAGCGCCTCGAGGATCCCGTCGGCGCCCGGGTTGACGTCGATCGGAGAAACGTAGCTCCACCGGATCGTTCCCTCGCCGTCGACGACGAACAGGGCCCGCTCGCTGGTTCCATCCCCGTCCCGGTACACGCCGCAGGCGCGTGCGAACGCGCCCTTGGGCTCGAAGTCGGAGAGCAGCGGAAAGCGAAGCTTCCGCGCCTCCGCGAATGCCCGATGACACCACGGGCCGTCCACCGAGACACCCAGGACCTGGGCCCGGTGCTCCTGGAAATCCGGCAGCACTTCGTTGTAGAGCGACATCTGATCTCCGCAGACGGGACTCCAGTCGGCCGGATAGAACGCCAGGATCACGGTCTGACCGCGATAGTCGGAGAGCGAAGCCTTCCTGCCCGGCGCGACCGGGAGGTGAAAGTCGGGAAGCTTCGTTCCCGCCGGAAGCGCGCCGGTCGTGGCCTGCGGAAGAGTTGCGGTACTCATTACTCCGACCTCACGACCGGAGAGTCGACGAGGTGCTCGGCCAGGAACCACACCTGCTTCTCCCCCGTCCGGATGACGTCGGAGACCAGCAGGTCGTTGGTGCCGTCGTCCCCCGCTTCGTCCGCCTGCCGGGCCATCGAACGCGACTCCTCCAGGATGATCTCGTGCGCGTGGAGCAGTCTCGAGATCTGGACCGGAACCTCTTCGCGCCCTTTCGGGGGGCGCGGGATCGACGTCGCTTCCGCCACGTCGGGGGCCATCGCGAGGCTCAGTCCGCCGAGCGACTGGATGCGCTCGGCGATCGTGTCGACGAGCTCGTTCTGCTCCTCGTAATGCTTGTCGAAAAGGAGGTGCAGTGAATAGAACGTGGGGCCGGCGACCTGCCAGTGATGCTTCTTGTAGAGGTCCCGGAGGGTCATCGTGTCGGCCAGAACCTGGTTCAGGTTGTCCACGCTCTGCTGGGCCACGGTCTGGGAGAGCGCATTCGGGAGCCGGGCGAGCCGGCCGAAAGCCTGGATCTCGGGGGCTCTCTGGTTCACGAGTGGGCGGGCACGGTTTTCGAGAGAACGGACGGGTCGGGGCTGTTTTGCCATTTTGGACTCCTCTTCCTGGCGTATGCGGTGTCGCGGTTCTCCGGTTCAACCTTCTCGCGGGCGAACCGTCGGCGGGCGGGTCGCCGTGGAAAAGCCTGCAGGATCGGGACCAGCGGTCCGGCCGGCGTCCGGCCGCGCCGGACCCGGCTACCGCATCCGGGAAGACCCCGGCCGGTTCAACGCGCTCCGGTGCGACGCGATCCGGCGGGTCGGGAAGACGGCGGCGGCACCCGGGCGGACATGTACTTCCAGTTCCGCGGCTTGCCCTCCGACATCCACTCGACCGCGGTCTCGAGCCGCTTGCGGCGCGTCTCGTCGGTCTTCGCTTCCGTGATCCACTCGAGGTACTCCCTCTGGTGGCTCGGCCGGAAGGCCTCGTAGGTTGTCCGCGCCTTCGCGTTCTTCCTCAACGCCGCCGCGAGGTCGGCCGGCATCGGGATCTCCTTCCTCTCGTGCTTCACGGGCCGCGGGACCTTGACCTTCCGATCGTTCAGCTCCACCGCCTTCCGTACGTATCCGACGAGAGCGTCTTCCTTCGGGAGGTCCGCGATCTTCGTAATGCATCCGAACTGGCCCATCGCCTCCTTGCTGCCCGGCACGATCAGGGAGCCCTTCCAGAATCCGAACGCGCAGTGAGCCTTGAACGCGGCCATCCCCGCGAGCGGCCCCTTGTAGTCGAAGTGCGGCATGCTCCATTTCATCGTCTCTTCGACCTCGGGGCACCCCTTGTGGACGACCTTGCGGAGGTGTTTCAGGATCGGCTTTGCAAAGTCTGCCGCCTTCTCGATGTAAGCGTCGATGCGCGGATCCTTTTTCGTCATCTTCAGAATCCCTTCGGTTCGGTCAGGCTGAACCAGTTGCCCGAATTGTCTTTCATGAGGGCCTCGATTCCGTAGAAACGTTCCTCCGGCGGCTGGATGAACTCGACCCCTTTGGCGCGGAGCTCCTCGTAGGTCTTCCGGCAATCCGAGGTGTGGAGGGCGCCGCCGCTCATCATCCCCTTCTCGAGCAGGCCGCGGAGGGTCTTCGCGAGCTCCGGCTGGATGTTCGGACCGTCCACCCTCATCAGGATGATGTTCAGATCCGGCTGAGCTTTCGCTCCGACCGTCAGCCAGCGGAATCCGTTTTCCATCGTGTGGTCGTCGCGGACCTCGAAACCGAGCTTATCGACGTAGAACTCGCGGGCCGCGTCCTGGTCGAGGACGTAGATGCCGGTGTGGGAGAGTCGCTGAATCACGGGAGCCTCCTTTCGGGAGGGACGTTACCGGGACGCGCGGCGTCCGCGCTTCTCGAAACTTGCGGTCTTGCGCCCGAGGTTAACCCGGGCCCGGAGAGGGGGAATTCGGAGGCAGGTGCCGGGCCGTAACCGCAGTCCCCCCGACTTGCTCATGCAGGTAGAAGTGCCGGTAGCAGGCCGGCACGTAGAAGAGACGCCATTTCCGGAAACCGAAGATCCGGCGCGCCTCGCGGCGGAAGGCGGCCGGAGAGAGGCCCGTCCGCAAATGGAAGCGCGTGCTGAAGGAGCCCAGGCTCTCGTATCCCACGTCGAAACAGATGTCGGTGACGGAGGCGTGGTCCGCGAGGAGCATCCGCTTCGCCCGCTCGATGCGCAGGCGCGTCACGAACTCGTGCGGGGTCTCTCCGAACGCCCCGGCGAACAGGCGGCCGAAGTAGAAGGGAGACAGGTACGCCTGCTGCGCCGCCTGCGAGAGCGACGGGCGCTCGTGGAAATGGTCCGCGAGATAGTCGCGCGCGCGACAGAGGCGGGCGAGCGTCGCCGGATCGTAGAGGCGAACGCCGCGCGGCACGGGCCGACTTCGCATCGATTCCGAGTCTCCCCGGGAAACTCTAGAACAACGGGCTGCCGGACGGAATCCATCCAGTCCGATCGCGGGCCGGGGGTAGGTCAACTCGCGGTGGCGGGGAGATTGCAGCAGTTTGTCTCCCAAGGAGGCAAAAATGAAGAGATTCGACCTGCCGGCGCCCGCGTTCTTCTTCGTCGTTTTCACGCGCGCGCTCCTGGGCGCCGGTGTCGGGCTCCTCCTCTCGGACAAGCTTCCCCGCAAGCGCCGAAAGGCCGTCGGCGCGACGCTCGTCGGAATCGGAGCACTGACGACGGTCCCGGCGCTCTGGGTCCTCTTCGGCGGCGACCCCATGAAGTCCGACCTGATCGCGGCCCCGTAGGCGGCGTCCGGGGTCAACCTCGAAGGATTCGCGCTAGCCTTGCATCCAAGGTCATAGAAGGTGTTCCGCGACCGAACTCTTGCCCGTCAGCCCGACGCCCAGGAACGCGAGCTGGTCGAGCGCCTGCGGGCCGGAGACGAGGACGCCTTCGAGGCGTTTTCGGAGCACTACATCGCGGGGCTGTACCGCTTCGCTCTCCGGCGCCTCGATAACGACCGGGAGCTGACGAGGGAGATCGTGCAGTCCACTGTCTGCAAGGTGATCGAAAAGCTCGATGGATACCGGGGAGAAGCGCCCCTGTTCACCTGGCTGTGCGCGTGCTGCCGAAACGAGATCGCGGGCCACTTCCGCCGCGCGGGCCGCCGGCCGCGCGAGGTCGAGCTCACCGGCGACTTCGCCGAGAAGCGGCCCGACGATCCCGACACGACCGAGCTCGTCCATGCCGCTCTCGATCGCATCTCTCCCGCCTACGCGCGCGCCATGGAGTGGAGATATCTCGACGGGCTGGAGGTCAGCGACGTCGCGAAGCGCCTCGGTCTGACCTACAAGGCCGCGGAGTCGCTTCTCTCCCGGGCGCGGGCCGCGTTCCGGGCGGCCTACGAGCAGCTCGCCGAGACTCCATCCGCCGGAGCCGCTTCGAAGGAGGTTGTGCAGTGAGCGAGAGCTGGCGCGGCGCGCCCGAGGAGGAGGCGGTCCGGAAGATGCTGCAGCACGCGGGTCCCCGTCGGGCCGTGCCGGAGGACGACCTGCGAGCGATCCGGCGGACGGCCCGTGCCGAGTGGTCGCGCCGTTACGGAACAGGTGAGAAGCGCGGAAGGCCCTCCCGGTCGTGGCTTTCTCTCGCCGCCGCAGTCCTCGCCGCAGCCGTGGGGATCGTGTGGTGGGTACGTTCGCGTCCGGCGCCGATTGCGCCGACCGTGGCCACCGTCGAGCGCGTGACCGGCAGCGCGAGGTGGAAGACGGGCGCAGCGGTCGCCGCCGGATCCGAGCTCGATACGGCCGGCGGCCCGCCCGGCCGGCTCACGCTGCGCATGCGCGGCGGGGCTTCCGTGAGGCTCGATGCGGAGACGCACGTCCGGCTCGCCTCCGCCACGGAGGTCGAGCTCGTTCACGGCGCGGTCTACGTCGACACGGGCGTGGCGCCGCAACGGGCCGAAGACGTCGCGGTCCGCGCCGGAGACGCTCTCTTCCGACCGGCCGGGACGCAGTTCCAGGTGCGCGTCGGCGGGAAGGACTCGAAGCTGCAGGTGCGGGAGGGACGCGTCGCAATGGTTCGCGGGAATGGCTCCGTGGTCGCGGGGGCGGGCGAGGAGATCGTGGTGAGCGACGACGGCCGCGTCGTCCGGCGCGGTGCGACCTCCGGCACGGACTGGGAGTGGGTGGCCTTCACCGCTCCGATCCCCGCGATCGAAGGGGTCAAGCTCCACGAGTTTCTCGACTGGTACGCGCGAGAGACCGGACGTCGTTTCGACTTCGCCGACTCCGAGGCCGCCGCCATCGCCGGTTCCTGCGTCCTCCACGGCTCGATCGAGAACGTGAGTCTCACGGACGCGCCCGGGATCGTCCTCTCGAGCTGCGGGCTCGATCGCCGGGTCGCCGATGGCGCGCTCATCGTGCTCGCTCCCGGAAAGAAGGACCGCCGGCCTCGCTGACCCGTCCCGAAGGAGTTCGTCGCGTCGCTCGCCGCGAGAGACCAGCCGTTCGCAAAGGAGTAGCGGTCAGAACTCCAGCGAGATCCCGACCGTGGCGAAGAACCCGGGCCAGCGCTCCTCCTTCCGGATGACCGCGCCGGTTGCCTCGTCCACCTCGAGGTTGAAGCCGGCGACGTTCCTCCTCCCGTAAACATTCTGCACGTCGCCGAAGACGGTTAGAGAACCGGAGCGGGTCGGCCACTTGCGGCTCACGCGCGCGTCGAGGCGGTGATAGTTCGGAAGTCGCTCGCCGTTGCGGGGCCCGAGCACCGTCTCGACCACGCCGTCGATCTCCGCCGTCGTCAGCGCGGTCGTCGGC
>JBKPMI010000461.1:0-6559 GCA_046732075.1 Acidobacteriota bacterium
CGGGCGCGCTTGACCGCGCCGGACCGATCCGTTAAGGTCCGCGTTCCTGACGCGGGGTGGAGCAGCCTGGTAGCTCGTTGGGCTCATAACCCAAAGGTCGCAGGTTCAAATCCTGCCCCCGCAACCATGTATTCGAACGCCGAGAGCTTGCTCTCGGCGTTTCCATTTCGCGGCTGTGAGGGCAGGGAAGGATTTGAGCTCCGGGTTCGGGCTGTTGAGTCGAGACAGCCTAACTTTCGCCACACCTGGAGACCGCGCCGGTTCCATCGGCGCGTAATCCCGGCCCGGCAACCAAGCGCCTTGGACGCCGAGACACCCGTCTCGGCGTTTCGTTTTTAAGTCACCGGATTTGAACCTGGTAAGCGTGGGCAGCCACGAAAGGTTCGCCGTGCAGTGCCGCCCCGGCGAGCATCACTTTCGTCGGCACCCTACTGACATGCGCCCGAGACGCACATCGGCGCCTCGGTGCAGATGCCGGCGACACACAAGGGGGTCGGGTCGCTGCAGTTGGCGTTGCTGAGGCAGAAGCCACCGCCTAGCTGCGAGTCCTGCGTGGCATTGCCACCGTCGCCGGCGCCGGTGCCGCCCTTGGCGCCGCCGCTGACGTCGGCGCCGGTGCAGCTGTTCGCCGATTGCACGAACACGCGCCCACCGCCGCCGCCGCCGCCGTCCCTCACGCCGCCCGAGCCGCCGTCGCCGCCGTGAGCGTGCAGTTTGTTGCAGGCGAAGATGTTGCCGGTGAGGCGGATGGAGATGCTGCCGCCGGCGCCACCGCCACCCCCGCCGCCCGACGACGCCGATGGGGCGTTGCGGCCGTTGGCGTTGATGGTGCCGGTGCCGCCGACGGAGGCCGCCCGGAACCAAACCCCGCCGCCGCCCGCGCCACCATCACCGTCGGTGCCGACGCCCGAGGTCGTGAGCTGACCGGAGCCGCCGCCGGCACCGAACTCGAAGTGATCGAGCATGCTGTAGAGCAGCTTCGCGCCGCCCTGGCCCGGCAGCAGGCCAGAAGTGCCATTGACCTCACCGTCGCCGCCGACCCCGCCGTTGCCACCGCCGCCGCCGCCGGTGTTCTCGCACAACCCGCCGCCGCCGCCGTTGGTCTCCCTGAAGTGACCGAATCCCTGTGTGCTGCTGATGTTCTCGCCTTGCGTGCCCGCGAGGCCGCTGGTGTCCCCCTCCGCTGAGATCGTGCAGGCGATGCCGCCGTTATCGGCGAAGCCGTTGTGTGCGCCGCCAGTGAGCCCCGCGCCGTCCGCGCCGATGTTGCCGTCGACGGTGACCGCGCCGGTGGCGAGGAAGGCGAGCACGCCGCCGCGTGAGCCGTCCCACGGACCGGCGACGATGCTGGCGCCCGCGGGCACGTTCACCGTCGTGTACTCGGGCACGCGGATCACCTGCGTGACGCCGGCAGTCACGTTCGCCGAGAACCCGCTCGTCAGCGGCGTCGTGAAGTTAATCGTGCTTCCAGAGCGGCTGGCCACGCGCGCGAGCTCCCACTCCCCCGTCGCGTTGGTGCTCAAATCGAAAGGTCCGGCGGTTCCGGGGGTCGGCGCAGGGTAGCCCTTGGGGTTCCATAACATGACCAGCGCGCCCGAGTCGAACTTGGTCGGATCCGAGGCGCTGATGGTCACAGACGTTACCGGATTATCGATGACGCTCGTGATCGACGCGTAACTGTTGATGACGGTGTTACCCGTCGGAGCGGACAGCGACGCGCTGCTCCCGTTGCCGAGCCCGAAGTTATCGCCGCTGCCCGCGGGGGCGGGGCACACGTTGCCGCAGCTGCCGCAGTTGTTCGGATCGCTGGCCAGGTCCACGCATGTGCCGCTGCAGTCGGTATCAGCGGTATTGCTGCCGGTGCAGATACCAGCCTGACAGGTGTCGGGCTGGTTGCAGGGATTGCCGTCCTCGCAAGAGACACCGTTCGCAGCGTTCGGGTTCGAGCACGTGCCGGTCGCCGTGTTGCAGGTCCCGGCGATGTGGCACTGATCGAGCGCCGTGCAGATGACAGGGCTGCCGCCGGCGCAACTCCCGTTCTGACAGGTGTCGGTCTGCGTGCAGCCGTTGCCGTCGCTGCAGGCCGTGCCGTTCGGAGCCGACGGGTTCGAGCACGTGCCGTTCGTCGGGTCGCAGGTTCCGGCGATGTGGCACTGATCGAGCGCGGTGCACGTGACAGAGCTGCCGCCGACGCAACTCCCGCTCTGGCAGGTGTCGGTCTGCGTGCAGGCGCTGTCGTCGTCGCACGCTGCGCCGTTGGGAATGTTGGTAAACGCGGTCGTGCTGACCGAGGGCTGACAGGACTGACACGGACTCGCGGGGTTGAGCGCGCCGGCAGCGTAGATCGTTCCCCCGATCCGGCATTCCGGCTGGCAACGGTTGCCCCCACTGCTCGGCGCGCAGACGAGACCGGAGCAACACTGGGAGTCCTTCGTGCACTTCGACTGGGACGATGGGGTGGCTGGCTTGCACATATTGTCCGCCAGAAGCGGGGATATCCCGCCCAGTAGGATCCCGGCGACTAGAAGACAGAGTGAAGCGGCCCAGCGGCGGTAAGGCATGTTGTAACTCCTCTGCTCTGAGGGCGTCAGAACTGCCTGGCGCTCTCCTGTCTGACAAGACGAGAGCAACTGTTGATGCCTGCTTGATGCGAATCCGGGACCGGGACGACCAAGTCGCGAGAAAAGTTACGCCAGGTGTGTGCGACGATCAATTCGACTTAGGTCGGCTGAGATCTCGGAGTCGGCGTCTTCGGGGTCGAGCGAAAGTCGAGCGATTTAACGCCGCCTCCCTCCATGAAACGACGAAACCCGCCCGTCGAGGAGCCGCGTTTTTAAGGAGATTTTCGGTTTATGCCGATTCGTGAGGAGTTCTCATAACCCAAAGGTCGCAGGTTCAAATCCTGCCCCCGCAACCAAGACCATCGAACGCCAGGAGGCAACTCCTGGCGATTCTCTTTCCGAGCCTCGTTCCCGACGCGAGAGTCATCGGCTGTGGCCGAACAGGCGGGACCAGATCGTCGGCTTTCTCCAGGAGTCGACACCCTCGACGAGATACAACGTGTTCAAGTACTGCTGGCACGAGTAGGCGTAGTGCGTCGCGTCGGGCGTCATCGCGAGGGCGCGTACGGACACGCCGGCGGTGTCGGGAGGCGCGAGTTCCTTCCAGAGCGTCGCGCGGCCGCTTTCGACATCGACCCTCTCGACCCTCGTCGGAAGCTCGCCCATCCGGAATACGTAGAAACCCTTGCCGTCGGCGGACCACTGAACGGGAACAAAGAGTCCGGTGAGTCCGGGGATGGGACGCGGTGGCCCTCCGTCGACCGGGCAGAGCACGATCTGATTCTCGGGCGAGCGCGCGGCCACCAGAAGGCCATCCGGCGACAGCGCGTTGCCGCCGGCGACCAGCTCGTACCCTTCCGGAGCGATGCGCCTCGGTTCGTGCCCCTCGCGATCAACGACGAAGATGCCGGTTTTGCCGGCCTTCGCCTGGCCCCAGACGAGAACCCGTCTGCCGTCGCGGAACCAGCTCGCCCATCGGATCGCTTCGAAGAATCCCGCGCTCACGGGTCTCGGTGCTCCGGCCGCCGTCGGAAGCGCCAGCAGCTTGCCTTGCTCGCTCGCGAGCACCCACGCGCCGTCGGGCGAAAGACCGTGCGCCACTCCCTCCCCCAATCGCACCGGCGGCGAATCGTCCGCGCCCACGATCCAAACACTCGGTTTGCCCTGTATGAGTGCATCTCGGAGGACGAGCAGCTTGCCGTCTTCGGAAAGGTCGACCAGCCGGAGGTCTGTTCGGCTCACCAGACGAGATTCGCTCTTCTGCCCCGAAAGGAAGCCGCGCGTGAACTCTTGCCAGTCGAAGATGGTGATCAGGGCTCTCCCGTCACGCGAGACGTCGTTGAGATCGGTGATAGACGGTCCGTTTTCGAGGAGGCGCTGCCGGCCGGAGAGATCGGTCGCCATGATCGGCGTCTCCGCCCCCGCCCCGGTGATGACTGCGGGAAACCAGATCTCCCTGCCATCCGGCGCCCAAGCGGAAGCCCAGAAGTCAGGCCGAAGGGGACCGAGCACGTCTCTTCGGCCTTTGAGGTCGACGACCGACAGCGAGTAGCCGTTGAATGGCAGCCCCTCGTAGAAGACGATGCGATCGCCGTGAGGGGAGACGCGCGGCGAGACGATCCAGGCCGGGCTTTCATGCAGCAGTCGCCCGGGCGGATATTCCAGCCGCTGCTGGGCTCCAGCCTGTCGGACGACGGCGAGGTCTTTGCCGTCGGGACCCCAGTCGGCCAACCGGACCTCGCGAAGCATCTCTCGAGGGGATCCGCCGGAAAGCGGCACGACCGCGAGCGTGCCGCGTCGGAAGTAGAGGTTGTAGTCAATCTTCGGGTCGAGAAGGATGGCCATCTCGCCTTGCGATGAAACCGAGAGAAGCGAGGCGCTCGGCAGAGGAAGCGCCGTCGATTCCCGACCCTGCGGACGCGTGGAGAAGATCCGGGAGGGCGCCCCGTCCCAGTCGGCGCTGTAGAGGATGGTCTGGCCGTCCGGAGCAAAGCGGGCGTTGCTGATGAAGCCGCGCCGGTAGGTGAGGCGCTTGAATGTTGGATGGGAGGGGTCATTACCGTTCGCAAACCAGGCTCCCGCCAGAAGACCCGCCGCGAGCAGCGCCAGTCCCGCCGCGGCTGCCGTTCCGGCGCGGGTCCGACGAGGACGGCCTGTCGCGGCAGCTCGGGAGGTCCCGCTCGCGATCGGAAGGCCGGAGACCGCTTCGAGGGCGAAGGCGATGTCCGAGGAGGACTGGAACCGTCGCTCGGGGTTCTTCTCGAGGCAGTGGTGGAGGATGCGCTCGAGTCCCGGGCCGACGTTCTGGTTGGGGACCGAGAGGTCCGGGGGGTCCTCTCTCAGGATCGCAGCCATCGTCTCGCCGGCCGAATCGGCGTGGAAGGCACGTTTGCCGGAAAGCATCTCGTAGAGGATCACTCCGAACGAGAAGATGTCGCTTCTCGCGTCCGCGGGCCTTCCCTTAACCTGCTCCGGCGACATGTATCCAACCGTGCCCATCACGACGCCGGGCTCGGTGCCGGGAGTAACTGTTGGAAGATTCGTCGCGGTGTCGGACCGTTCGACCTGAGTCAGCTTTGCCAACCCGAAATCGAGGATCTTGACCCGGCCTTCCTTCGTGACGAAAAGGTTCTCGGGCTTCAAGTCCCGATGGACGATCCCCTTCTCGTGCGCGGCGGCGAGGCCCTGAGCGATCTGGAGGGCGTAGTCGATCGCCTTGCGGGGCGAGAAGCGCCCTCCGGCGAGCTCCGCTCGCAGCGTCTCGCCCTCGAGAAGCTCCTGGACGACGTAAGGAGCGCCGTCGCTCGAGTTGGTTCCGATGTCATAGACGATCGTGATGTTGGGGTGGTTGAGAACGCCGGCTGCTCGCGCCTCCTGCTCGAATCTCCTCAGTCGATCCGCGTCGCTCGAGAACGAGGCGGGCAAGATTTTGATTGCGACGTCGCGGCCGAGTCTCGGGTCCTTCGCCCGATAGACCTCGCCCATTCCCCCTGCACCCAGAGGTGAGAGGATCTCGTAGGGACCCAGACGACTGCCGGGTGAGAGCGACATCGAAGATACCGGTAGAAATCCTATCGCTCGCGATGCTGACCAAAGCAGGCCGAACTCTGCCGCGAATACCCGCCCCTCTGCTCACGAGAGCACTCTTGGCCGGGGCGGTCCTGTTCGCAGCGGCTGCGTCACTTCCGGCGGCACCCGGTCCATCCGAAGCGCCGATCCATGGAGTTCGTGAGAAGCCGGTCGCGCGAGTCGTCGTGCGCTGGAGCGACATGGCCCGGCAGGGAAACGGAGCACCGGTGACGCGCCTCGCAAAGAAGGCCGACGAGCCGGAGACGGTCTCGCAGGACCTGCCGGTGCCGCGGGGGGCGCTCATCCGAATGGAAGCCCGCGCCGCGGCTCCCGTGCTTCCGTCCAGCATGCCGCCTTCGCCTCCGCCGGCCGCGAGCTTCGAAGCGGTGTCGAGCGGGGAATTCCATCCGCCCGATACCCACGGCGCCGTTGGGCCGAACCACCTGATGGTGACGCTGAACTCTCAGGTACGGATCCAGGACCGGGGCGGCAACGCCCTCTCGACCGTGCCCCTCTGGAGCTTCTGGGAACGTCTTTCCGCCGGCGGCCCGGGCGAGGTGTTCGACCCGCGCGTCGTCTATGACCCCTACGCCGAGCGGTGGATCACGACGGCGGTCGGGAGCACCCCCCGGAGCCTCCTGATGGGCGTCTCTCAGACTGCGGATCCGACTGGAAGCTGGAATCTCTACAGAATCGATCCCGCGCCGTTGAACGTGGATTTTCCCAGCCTGGGCTTCAACAAGGATTGGATCGTCGTGATGGGCACGCACGCCGGCGACACGAGCGTCGCCACGAAGATCTGGGTGTTCGGGAAGGCGGACCTCTACGCGGGCGGGACCGGCTCGTTCACGTCATTCTCCGCCGAGCCTCGGGCGATGGCCGCGGTCCCGGCCGTCACGCTCGATCCCGATGTCTCGGCTCTCTACCTC
>JBKPMI010000462.1:0-1955 GCA_046732075.1 Acidobacteriota bacterium
CCGACGGTCGGCGCGCGGAAGGCGCCGCCCCCCGACGCCCGCAGTTTCCAGAGGCCGTTCCCCGAGAGCCAGGAGACGTTGGCGCGCGGGCTCCACGCGCCGCCGAAGTCGGAGTGGCGGTCGTAGCGCAGGCCGGCCGCGACGTTCCAGCCGCTGCCGAGCGAGAGCGCGTCCTGGAACGCGACGCCCCAGAGGCTCGACGAGTCGTCCAGGTTGGTTCCGAACGTGCCGCCATCCTCGACCTTCGATCGCTCGTACGAGACGACGCCCGTGAGCTCGTGCGAGCCGACGGCCCACCGGTCGGAGCCTCGGAACTGGAGCGTCCGCGCGTCCGTGCGGCTCTCGGAGCCGTACGCGACGCTCACGGACGTCGGCTTCGAGACGACGTACGCCGCCAGGAACTCCGCCTGGTTGTTCTCGGACGGCCGAAACGACACGGGAAGCGAGAACCGCTCTTCCCGAAAGCCGTAACGGTCGTGCGGCGTCTCGGCGCCCACGGCCCCCGGGAGACCGAGGTCGCCGTCGGAGACCGCACCCTCGAGCGCGACGCGGAAAGCGTCGGTCACGCGGCTCTCGAGGCGCAGCGATCCGTTCCTCCCGTGCCAGTCGGAGTTGCGCCGGTCCCCGTCCACGCGGGCATCGCGGTAGGACGCGGCCGCGGAGAACGGCCCCGTCCCCGCGGAGAAGAAAACCGAGCCCTGGCGCTGTCCGGCGTCGCCGCCCTCGAGCGTCGCGCGGCCCGCGGGTCGAGCCGCGCCGGGCCGCGTGAAGATCTGGACGACGCCGCCGATCGCGTCCGAGCCGTACAGCGCCGAGAACGGTCCGCGCACGATCTCGATTCGTTCGACGTTCTCGGTCGAGAGCTGCGAGAAGTCGTAGCCCGGGAAGTACGGGGAGTTGACGCGCGCCCCGTCGACGAGAACGAGCGTCTGCGTCGAGTTGGTCCCGCGAAGGAAGAGCGACGTCAGCGAGCCGTCGCTCCCCTGTCGCACGACGTCCACTCCCGGAACGGAGCGCAGCACCTCGAGAACCGTGGTCTGTCCCCGGTTTTCGATCTGCTGCCGGGTGATCACCGTCGTCGCGGAACCCAGCTCGCGCTCCTCCTCCGGAGAGAGCGTCGCGGTGACGACCACGGTCTCGGACTGGGGCGGAACCGCCTGCGCGCGCAGGACCGCCGGGACGAGAAGGAGGCCGAGCAGCGTAACCGCGGTCAGGCCGCGGCGCGCCGCCAGCCGCCGCGAGAGGGCGTCGAGCGAGAAGAGGACGCCCGTCCCCGCCAGGTCCGCGAGGATCGTGTTGCCGAAGAACGGAATCGCGGCGACGTAGCAGAGGAGGAGCCCCGCGGCCGTGTACGGATAGAGCCCGCTCGCCGCCCACTCGACGAAGTTGCTCGTGACGAAGAAGAGGGTCGAGGCGCCGAGCGAGAACGCGGCGAGGCGCCCGGCCGAGGCGCGCCGCGCCCAGCGCCCCGCGAGCGCGATCACCACAAATGTCGCGTAGATGGTGACGCGCGTTGCGGAGATCGCGCGGCGCCCGGTCCCGAGGTCGAGGACGACGTCGGACGCGGCCATCGCGGCGAACGGCACCAGGATCGCGAGCGCGCGCGGAAGGCGGGCCCCCGCGAAGAGGGCGAGCGCGCCCAAGGCGACGGCATTCGGGGGATGGGGAAGGACTCGGGAGAAAGCGCCGAGGAGAACGAGAAGAACCGTGGTCACCGCGGTCGTCATTCGAACCTCCCGTTCGACGAGACGTCTTCTCCGCGCGGCGGAGAGGACGTCCCGCGCCTCGGAAAGTCGAAAGCGCGTCCCTCTCCTAACCCCGTCGGAGAAAAGCGTTCCGTCCGGCAGGTCTCCTGGCTTCCGGATCTCTCGCCGTCGGGCTCCTTCCCGGACGCGCGACCTTTTCGATCTCACGCGTCCAGTGGTTTCTCGCCCGGGGCGTCCCCGGTGACAGTG
>JBKPMI010000463.1:0-13047 GCA_046732075.1 Acidobacteriota bacterium
CCTGCCCGACGACGAACACTTCGCCTGTCGGAGCGCTCCACACCGCACTCCGGATTCCGAACCGAGCGTCAGAGAGCACCGAGCTCAACCGCGATCCGTCGAAGTGCCGCACGTCATTCAATCCGTTCAGGGTTCTTCCAACGAGGAACACATCCGCCTTCGCCACTCCTTTCCGTCGAAGTGCAGGATCAGTCCGTCGAACCCGACCGCGAAGACGTCCGTGGGAGAGACAGCCCAGACCGCGCTCAAGTTTCGGGACGTTCCGCTCTCCTGCTCCTTCCAACGTGCGCCGTCGAAATGCAGAACGGTTCCCCGGGCTCCAACGACGAAAACATCGCTCGAAGACGTACCCGAAATTCCGGCGAGATCCGTCAACTTCGAGGTGATCCGCTCGCGATCCCAACGAAGAGACCCGGACCGCGTCTGCCCGATAGCCTCGACTCCGAACACGAAAACGATCCCGGCGACCCACACCGTCCGGGTGCTCATCGAGACCTCCCGACCGGAGCGGAAGCTCCGGGTCTCAGCGCGCCGCGCTCTTCGTGCTCTTCCCTTGAAGGCGCTTCAGCTCCGTCACGTCGCGGTTGACGAAAATCGCACCGAGCGGCCGGCCGTACTCGTCGCCGAGCGAGACGACGAGCGTCTCGGCGGAACCCTCGGAGCCGTCCTTGTGCAGGAACGTCGTCTCGCCGGACCAGCGCCCTTCCGTTCGCATGGCGCCGAGCATCGTCGCCGTGAGACCCGCATCCTCCGGGCGGTGGAAGATCGCGGGCGTGTGCCCGAGCGCCTCCTCCTTCGTGTAGCCGAACATTCGCGCGGCGCCCGGGTTCCAGTCCACGATCTTCCCTTCGAGGTCGGTCACGACGACGCCGTCGAAGATGTGGTCGAAATACCGTGCCTGCCGCTTCAGCGTCATTTCCATGAGCCGACGGTCGGTGACGTCGCGGAAGCTCCACACCCGGCCGACCGTCTTCCCGCCGATCTTCTGCGGCTGCGAGTAGCGCTCGAAGATCCGCCCGTCCTTGAACTCCAGCCAGTCGTAGCTCTTCGAGTCCGGCTGCGCGTAGAGCTCCTTCACCTTCTTGATGAAGCGCTCGGGATCCTTCAGCTGGTCGAGGACCCACGCGAGCGCCCGGTTGTCGTCCCGGGACTCCGCCACGAAGGCCGGGAGGCGCCACATTTCGATGAACTTGCGGTTGAAGTTCACCATCTTCCCGCTCTCGTCGACTACCAGGATGCCGTCGGTCGTGGCATCGAGCGTGGCTTTCAGCAAAGACACGTTCTCCTCGATCTCCTGATCAGCACGGCGGCGCGCCGTCACGTCCCGGAACGAGAGCACCTTGCCCACGCTCTTGCCGTTTACGATCTGCGGGCGCGTGTATCGCTCGAAGATCCGGCCGTCCTTGAACTCGACGACGTCGAGCGTCTCGGAGTCCTGCCGGGCGTAGGAGCGCATCGCGAGCTGGACGAAGATGCCGGGGTCCTTCACCTCGTCGAGGACCGACTCCAGGAGCTCGTCCCGGTTCGCGGTGGCCGCCGTCTTCTCCGAGATTTTCCACGTCTCCAGGAACTTCCGGTTGTAGGTCACGATGCTCCCGTCGTGGTCGAGGACCAGGATTCCGTCGGCCGTGGCGTCGAGCGTGGTCCGGAGGAGCGCGACGGAGTTCTCCAATTCCTTCTGGATGACCTTGCGATCGGTCACGTCGAAGGCGACGCCGATGACTCCATAGATGTTTCCGTCGGAGTGTCGGAGCGGCTCGACGTGAGAGGCGAAAGTGCGCCCCTTCCACTCCGTCTCATAGGTCACCGACTCACCGCCGAGGGCGCGCAGGTGCGCCGCGATGGCGTGGAAGTCCGCGTCCTGCGTGCCGAAGTATTCGAAGAGCGTCAGCCCCTTGTACTGATCCGGCTTCTGGTTCAGGTTCACGAGGCCCGCGCCGAGCGATGAAGTGAACCGCAGCTCGCGGTCGACCGACCACAGCACCGCCGGCATCTGCTCGGCGAGCATCCGGACGCTCGTTTCTTTCTCGTGGAGCGCCTCGTCCGTCTCGCGCCGCTCCCGGAGGATCCGGCGCCGAAGCTCGAGCTGTCCCTCGACCTGCCGGGAGAGTGCGCGCAGCGCCTCTTCCTGATCCCCGGTCAGGTGCCGGGGCTTCCGGTCGAGAACGCACAGGGTGCCGAGCGCGTGACCTTCCGGGGTGCGCAAAGGCGCGCCTGCGTAGAAGCGGATTCCAGGATCGGCGGTGACGGCGGGGTTGTCGGCGAACCGGGGGTCTTCGGTCGCATCCGGTATGACGAAGAGACCGCGCTGGAGTATGGCGTGGGCGCAGAACGCGACATCCCGGGGCGTTTCCTTCGTGTCGGACCCGACCGTGGCCTTGAACCACTGCCGGTCCCGATCGACCAGAGAGATCATCGAGATCGGGGTGTCGCAGATCTGGGACGCGATCAGCGCGAGGTCGTCGAACTCCTTCTCCGGAGCGGTATCGAGGATCTCCAGCTCCCGGAGAGCTTCGAGACGGGCGTCTTCATCCGCAGGAAGGGCCGCTCGCATCGCCAACCCCCGATTTGAGGGCAATCATAGAACAGCGGTTTCGGGCCTCAGTGCACCTCGAGACGGGAGCGCGGCGTCTCGTTGACCGGGTCCCAGGCCACCGCTTCCGGGGAGGGGTAGGCCCGCCGGAGGATCGGTGTGGTGATCACCGTCGTGAAGAGCGCCATCGCCACGAGCCAGAAGAACGCGGGCGGAGAAACAACCCCCAGATCCGCGCCTACGTTGATGACGACGAGCGCCATGAGGGCGCGCGTATTCATCAGGAGCCCGATCGAGAGCGACTCCTTCCAACCCAGGCCCGACATCCGAGCGGCCACCGTCGTCGCTCCGAACTTCGACACGCAGGAGACGGCGACGACCGCCAGGAGCGCCAGCCAGAGCCGCGGGTCGGAGCCGAGGGAGCCGACGTCCGTCCGAAGCCCCGAGAAGACGAAAAAGACCGGAAGGAAGAGCACGGCGACGAGGTCGCCGATGGAGGTCTTGATCGCCTCCACCAGACCCTTGTTGAACGAGCCGGCGACCCCACAGAGAAAACCGCCGAAGATCGAGAACACACCGAGCGCGTTCGTCGCGGTGGCGGCGGCGAAGACGATCACGAGCACGAGCGCCAGAGCGCCCGCCGACAGCCCGCCGCTCTCGGTCCGCGGAACCCGGAGTCGAGCGAGCCCGAACCGGCCGGCGGCCCAGAATGCGGCACCGAGAAGGGCCACTCCGACGAACGAAGTCACGACCGTTCGGACGTCCGCGCGCCCGCGCGTCACGGTCGAAAAGACGACGCCGAGGAGGATCCAGCCGAGGACGTCGTCCAGCGCCGCCGCAGTGATCGAGGTCAGGCCCATACGCGTCCGCGTCAGGCGGGTGTGCATGAGGATGCGTCCCATGATCGGGATCGCGGTAATCGAAACCGCGGTCGCGAAGAAGAGCCGGAACTCCATCTCGTTCGAGCGCCCGGGCGCCAGGCGGTAGAGCCAGTCGGCGAGCGCCCAGCTCGCGGCAAACGGCACGGCGATCCCGGCGACCGCGACGAAGACCGCGGGCTTCGCGGCGTGGCGCATCCGGTCGAACGGGAATTCGAGGCCGATCAGGAGCATCAGGAGCACCAGCCCGATCTGCGCGAATGCCGAGAGGACCGCGGAGGTCTGCGGCGTCAGGAGCGCATGGATCGCGCCGGGGTACAGGCGTCCGAGGAGCGACGGCCCGAGGATCACGCCGGCTAAGATCTCGCCGACGACGGGCGGCTGCCCGACGCGGCCGAAGAGCCAGCCGAAGAACCGGGCGGCGCCGACGATGATCGCGAGGTCCGCGCAGAGGAGAAGGAGCATCTTCTCGAGCGCGATCGGTGAGCTCGCCAGATTTTCCAGTCTTCCTCCTGCTACCGGCTACCGGCTACCGGCTACCGGCCAGGAACAATACCCTCGGTTCCGTCATCTCTTCCATCGCATAGCGCACGCCCTCGCGCCCGAACCCGGACGCCTTCGTGCCGCCGTACGGGAAGTTGTCGATGCGCAGCGTGGGCGCCTCGTTGACGATGACGCCGCCCACCTCCAGCTGCTCGAAGGCCCGCATCACGGTCGCCACGTCCCGCGTGAACACCGATGCCTGGAGGCCGTAGTCGCTGTCGTTCGCGCGCGCGAGCGCGTCGTCGAAGTCGTCGTACGCCTCGACCGTGGCGACCGGCCCGAAGATCTCCCGTTCGCGGAGCTTCGCCCCCGGCGGCACCTCCGCCGCGACGACCGGCCAGAGCTTCGCGCCGTCGCGGCGCGCGGGAAGGAGGATCTTCGCTCCCGCCTTCTCGGCCTCTCCGACCCACGATTCGACACGCGCCGCGCTCTCGGTGTCGATCATGGAGCTGAGCGTCGTCGTTTCGGAGTCCGGATCACCGGGCTCGATTTTCCGGGCCGCCGCGAGAAACGCCGTGACGAAGGACTCGTAGATGGAGCGCGCGACGAAGAGCCTCTGCGCCTTGATGCAGACCTGGCCGCCGTACGCGAAGGCCGCTGTGGCGAGGCGGCCGGCGGCGTCCTGCGGGTCGGCGTCGGCGCAGACGATGGCCGCGGCGTTTCCACCGAGCTCCAGGATCACCTTGCGGCGCGCGGCCTCGGCCTTGATCTTCCAGCCGACCGCGTCGCTCCCGGTGAAGCTGACGCACGCGATCCGCCGGTCCGTCCAGAGCGGCCGCGCGACTTCCGGCTCCGCGTGCACCAGGGAGAACGCCTTTGCGGGCCAGCCGGACGCCTCCACCGCGCGGGCGACGAGGTCGGCGGTGACCGGAGTTCTCGGGGACGGCTTCAGGATCACGGGATTTCCCACTGCGAGCGCGGGCGCGACCTTGTGGAGGACGAGGTTCAGGGGGAAGTTGAACGGCGTGATCGCCGAGACCGGACCGGCGGGAAAGCGCCGCACCGCGCAGAAGGCCCCCTCGCCCCGCGGCTCGATGTCCACCGGAACGACCTCGCCCGCGAGCCGCGTGGCCTCCTCCGACGCGAGGCGGACCGTGGTGAGGCCGCGCTCCACCTCCGCTTCGGCGAACCGGCGGGGCTTGCCGGCCTCGGCCACGATCGTGCGGACGAGCTCCGCGCGATGCTTCTCGAGCTCGTCGCGGACGCGCCGCAGGATCTCGGAGCGCCGGTGGGCCGGCAGCCGGCGCGTTTCCGCGAATCCCTCGGCGGCGGAGGCGATCGCCCGCTCGATCTCGGCCGCACCGGCGCGCGCGACCCGCGCGATCCGCTCCCCCGACCACGGCGAGCGCACCTCGATCCAGTCGCCGGTCGTGACTTCGGCGCCGCCGATGCGGAGCGGGAGGTCTCGCGCGTCCACCGGAATGTCTACTTCGGCGTTCCGCTGAGCCGCTTTCGAACGACGTCGGAGAGCGGGATCAGATCGCGGGATTTCTTCTGCGCCTGATCGTAGGCCACGAACAGAGCTTTGGGGCCGCTGGCGAGCGCGGTCCGGAACGCTTCGAGCCCGAGGTTCTGGATGATGCCGTCGCAGAGGAAGGCGCCGGCCGGGGCCGCGACCCGCTGCGCGAAGTCCGCCTTGCGGATCTCGGCGGTGAGCGAGACGCGCTCCTCCAGTTCCTTCTCGGATTCCACCAGCCGCTCGGCCGTCCGGTTCAGCTCCGCGAGCGACCTCTTCATCGGCTCCTTCAGCCACACGGAGAGCGGGAAGAAGTTCTCGTCGACGTGGAAGAGCGCCGCGGGGCCGTATTCCCCCACGACCTGGAAGAGCGGCTCGAGGAGACCGAGCGACGTGTCGTGGCGCGTCCATGCGGGAGTGGCGGCGCGATAGGCCTGCCAGGCCTGCCGGAACGCCTCGCCCGCGATCAGCCGGGCCACGCGCTCGATCTGGCCGTCGACGGAGTCCCCGGCGGCGTCGCCGAGGGCGCGGGCGAGGTCGACGATCATCGCTTCGCTGCCTTCGGACGTCTCCACCACGAGGTGGTCGGCGAGGCCCGCCACCCCGAACGAGAGGTAGACCTGCAATCGGGCGGATACCGGCGGCTCGGCCGGGAGGAGCGCGGCCGCGCGCTCGGCCGCCATCCGGACCACGTCCGCCTCGCGCTTCGGGATCGCGGTCAGCAGCGGCTCCCACCGCGGGCGCGCGCTCCGGATCGAGTGCAGATCGAAGACGACGCTCTTCGTCTCCTCGTCGAACGCCGCCGCGAGGTCGCGTTCGAACGTCTCGACCGTCCGGCGGGAATCCTGGACGGCCAGTCGAACCGCGGGGAGCTCTCCGATCGCGCGGGCGGCCTCGGCGTCGAACGCCGGGCGCGACAGGAACGCGAAGATGTCCGTTGCGGCCCGCGAATCTACGCGGATCTCGATCGAGTGGCGGCCGGCGGGGGGTGATTCGTACGGAGCGCGCGACGCCGCCGGAGACGGCGCGCTCGGAGCGCGCGACGATCCCGCACAGGAGACCGCCAGCGATGCCGCGACGAGGAGGACACCCGCGCGGACGGTCATCCGAGGATCGCCTCTGCGGCCGCCTGGACGTCCGAGAAGTCCTGGAAGAGCGCGTTCGGCCTCTCCGCCGCGAGCCGCTCCGCGGACGTCGGCCCGGTCGCGACAGCGACGGTCCGGGCGCCCAGAGGACGGCCGCACCCCACGTCGTGAACGGAGTCGCCGATGATGACCACGGACTCGCCCGCGAAATCCCGGCCGGTGCGCTCCCGCGCGCGCGCGACTGCAACCGCCGGCAGACAGTACCGGTCGGCGGAGTCGTCTCCGAAGGCGCCGAACGGAAAGTAGCGGTTGAAAGCGGGCGGGTCGAGCTTCAGCCGGGCGCCGCGCTCGATGTTGCCGGTCAGGAGTCCGAGGACGACGTTCGGCTCCCGCGCCAGCCGTTCGAGGAGCTCCGGAACACCGGGTTTGGGGACGACGGCCTCGGGACGAAGTCGGCTGCGAAGCTCCTCGACGTAGCAGTCGAGGACCCGTGCGAGCTCGGCCTGGAACCGGTCGGCGCCCACGGACTCCTCGACCAGCTCGCGGAGAATCTGCGGGTCGGTCTTTCCGGAGAAATCGTTCCCGTCCGCGGTCCCATCCCACCCGAGAACCGCCCGGAGCGCCGCGAGGATGGACTCGCGCGCGGCCCGGCCGGCCGAGAGGAGGGTCCCGTCGATGTCGAACAGGATCAGCCGCGCTCCGTTGTTGCTCATCCCCTCCCCGAAGACCGTTTTGCATCATACGAAAACCTCTTCGCGTGCCATTCGGCGATCGCGACGAGGGCGCGGCGCCAGTACTCCCACTCGTGGCCGCCCGGCTCGAGCACGACCTCCGTCGGAATCCCGTGCTCGTTCATCAGCGTGCCGTACTGTGCGGCGACGCCGTCGAGGCCGTAGAAGTCCTCGGTTCCGGCGCGAAGATGCGCCGCGAACGGCGGAGTCGAGAACCGCGTGGCGTGCAGGAGATCCCACGCGTCGTTGGCCGCGAGCGTCCGCGGGTCCGGATGTTTCCCGAAGACGCGCTTCAACGTCAGACGCGCCACCCACCCGTACCGCGGAAGGTCGGAGACGTGGATCGGGATGAGCGCGCCCGAGAGAGAAGACACGCTCGCGAAGAGCTCCGGGTGCTTCAGCGCGATCTTCACGGCCCCGTATCCGCCCATCGAGATCCCGGTGATCCCGCGCCCCTCCCTCCCCGGCACGACCCGATACCGCTTCTCGATCTCCCGGAGGAAATCGCCGGTCAGGAACTCCTCCCACCGGCGCTTGCCGTCGGCCGAGTCCGAGAACCAGGAGCCGCGGGCTCCCGGCGCGACGACCAGGAACTCGGGCAGCCGTCCGTCGGCCATGCGCGCGGCAAAGTCCGCCGCGACGCCGCGACGGTCGAGCGTGCGGACGTTGCCGTACCCGTCGTGGAGGAACACGAGCACGGGATATCGCCGCGCGGGCGAACGGTCGTACGACGGCGGCAGGAGCACCAGGCAGCGCGCCGGGGACGGCAGAGACGGGGACGAAATGGAAACGTAGGAGAGGCCCGCCGTGGGTGTCCGCACCGTCACGCACGCCGAGGCGAGGAGGAGGGCGACGAGCGCGCCCTTCGGTGTCATCGGGGGACCCAGGGCGGCGACTACGGAGCGGGCGACGGAGCTGCCGCCGGCGGCGCCGCGAACAGAGAGTCGTCGCGCGAAGGCGATACGGCGACGTTCTCGAACAGGATTCGGCGAGGCTTTCCCTGGATCGATTTCTCGAGCGCGAGGTCGATGCCTCCGAACCTCTGCCACTCCTTCCAGAGCGCGGTCGTCGGCTCTTCCGCGGCGCCTCCCAGGACGTATTGCCACTGCACCATCCGATGCCCGTCGCGGGTGATCCAGAGCCAATACAAGTCCTTGGGTGTCATGCCGACGTTCTCGAAGGAAAGCTTGATCACGTCGCACAGAGCACCGTCGGGGCCGGGCTTCTCACCGGCGTACTCGCGTTGCACCCCGGGGTCGAAGACTTTCCAGGGGGCGAGCAGCCAGTAGCTGTCGTTGATGAAGCGGCCGTACGCGTTCTGGATCAGCTTGTCCTTTTCCTCTCCCTCGACCGGACGACCGTTGACGAACGCGGTGCCCTGCCTGGTGTTGACGTTGAAGTACACCGCGTAGGGAGCGCCCGACTTGTCCGTGCCGAGCAGCCGGTAGTCGCCGGTGTACCGGTCCCAGACGTGGTGGAAATCGACCACCCGTTTCCCGTCGCTCTCGACGACGAAGTCGAATCGGAACTGCCGGGCCTTCTCCCAGGCCGTCGTACCGCCGAGCGACGAAATGAGCTCCCGCGCGACCGTGTCGGCCTTCTCGTCGGCCAGGAGGGGAAGCGCCGGGAGGAACAGCGCGATCAAGGCGATCGAAGGCATCCGCAGGCGGCTTACCGTCATCCCCCGATCATATTGGGAATCCGGGGGGGTCCGCCGATGGCCATACACTTCGGCCGATGGACCTCGACCGCCTGCCCGTGGACATTCACTTTGCCCTCTCGGGGGCGGGATTCCGGGCCCGGCGTCGCCTGGCCCTCCCCTTCCTGACGGTCGATCCGGGGGGATTCCCACGCGCCGCTCTCCTCACGCTCGGCGAGGTGCGGGCGCTCTCACGGACGCTGCTGTCGGTCGCGGTCCGCGGCGGCAGCCACACCGCCGCCAACCTCATCCGCCGCAAGACCGCGATGCTCTTCTACCTGGCCCGGAACAAGGCCGTGTGGGTCCAGGGGAAGGCGGGGCGCGGCCACAACTCGACCTTCGATCCCGACCGGCAGATCTTCCCGGTCTCGGTCGTGCGGGTGAAGGTGGATCGGCCGCTGCCGGAGGAGGGCGCGGTCGCGCTCGCCGGCGGGCCCACGTTCACGGCGGGCGGCGCCGAGCGGCTCTTTTCCTAGCAGCTGTTCGACGAGCTCGGCCGGCGCGAGCGGGTCCGATGAAATTTCGGGACCGGACCGTCCTCGTCACCGGAGCGTCCCGGGGGATCGGCCGCTCGATCGCACTGCGGTTCGCGGAGGAGGGAGCACGCCTGGCGCTCGTCGCCCGCACCGAGAACGAGCTCCTCCAGACGGCGAGACTCGTCGAGCAGGCCGGCGCGCGCGCCATCGCGATTCCGACCGACATCCGCGATCGCAGCGGCGTCGAGGCGTGCGTCGCGAAGGCGGAGCAGGAGCTCGGCCCGATCGACGTGCTCGTCAACAACGCCGGGGTTTTCCTCTGGAGACCGTTCCTCGATCTCTCCTCGGAGGAGTGGGACCTCGTGCTTTCCACGAACCTGACCGGCGCGGCGAACTTCTGCCGCGCCGTCCTGCCCGGAATGATCCAGCGCCGTCGCGGGCGCATCGTCAACGTGTCTTCGATCCACGGCATGCGGGGCGAGGCGAACCTGGCCGCGCACAGCGCCGCGAAGTTCGGCCTGATCGGTCTGACCCAGAGTCTGGCGCGCGAGTACCGGAGCTACAACGTCGCGGTCAACGCGGTGTGCCCCGGAACCGTCGAGAACCGGCAGGACGAGACCGGCGCGCCCTCCCGCTCCGAGCCTCTCGCCGAGAAGCTCTGGCCGCGCGACGTCGCGAGGACCGTGCTCTTCCTCGCGTCCGACGACGCCGCCGCGATCACCGGCGCCGCGCTCGAGGTCCTGGGCGGCACGCACCTGACGATCCAGCCGTGACGTCGCGGCCGCAAGCCGCGCAAGTCGGAGTGGTGGAATGACTCTCTCGATCGGGAGTCGCCTGGGCCAATACGAGGTCTTGGCCGCCCTCGGCGCCGGGGGCATGGGCGAGGTGTATCGCGGGCGTGACACCCAGTTGCATCGGGACGTCGCGCTGAAGGTCTTGAGCGAACGTTTCGCGGGAGATCCCGACCGCCTCGCCCGCTTCAAGCGTGAGGCGCAGGTTCTGGCGTCGTTGAATCACCCGCACATCGGTGCGATCTACGGCGTGGCGGACTTCCCCGGAGGCCGCGCGCTGGTGCTGGAGCTGGTCGAGGGACCGACGCTCGCCGACCGGATCGCCGCCGGTCCGATTCCACTCGAGGAGGCGCTCCCGATCGCGCGGCAGATCGCGGAGGCTCTCGCGGCGGCCCACGAGCTGGGCATCGTCCATCGCGATCTCAAGCCGGCGAACGTCAAGATGCGCCCGGACGGCGCCGTCAAGGTGCTGGACTTCGGCCTGGCCAAGGCGGCCGAGGCCGAAACCGTGAGCGTCGACGTCACGCAGTCGCCGACGATCACCAGCCCGGCGATGACGGAGATGGGCGTGATCCTCGGGACGGCCCCCTACATGAGTCCCGAGCAGGCCAAGGGCCGGACGGCCGACAAACGCAGCGACGTCTGGGCCTTCGGCTGTGTGCTCTTCGAGATGCTCACCGGCCGGCGCGCCTTCGCGGGCGAGGACGTGGCGGAGACGCTGGCCCACATACTCACGAAAGAACTCGAGTGGAGTCGGTTGCCGCCCGAGACTCCACCATCGATCCGGCGCCTGCTCCGCCGCTGCCTCGTGCGCGATCGCTCGCGGCGCCTCGCCGACCTCGCCGACGCCCGCCTCGAGATCGACGAGCGGGATAGCGAGACGGCGCCGGCGGCCAGCACTGCGCGGAGACATTGGCTGCCGTGGGCGGTGGCGGGCGGCGCTCTCCTTCTCTCACTGCTGGCCTTCACCGCCCTCTATTTGCGCCGCACGCCCGCGCAGGCACCCGAGGCCACGCGGTTCTCGATCGACCCGCCGAAGAATACGGAATTCCGAGGTTCCTTTGCCGTCTCGCCGGACGGGCGGCGCGTCGTCTTGCGCGGCATCACCGAAGGCAAGGTCATTCTGTGGGTGCGCGCCCTCGAGTCCGTGACAGTGCAGCCTCTCGCCGGGACGGACGAGGCCAGCTCGCCCTTCTGGTCGCCGGACAGTCGCTTCATCGGATTCTTCGCGGGAGGGAAGCTCAAGAAGATCGCGGCCGCAGGCGGGACGGCGCAAACCGTGTGCGACGCGGCCGGCCAGGGTTGGGGCGGCTCCTGGAGTGCGAACGGCGTGATCGCCTTCGCTCCGAGGGAAGGGGAACCGCTCTATCGTGTTTCCGCAGCGGGCGGCACGCCCGAGCCTTTGACCACGCTCGACTCCTTGCGTGGAGAGATCTCTCACTATCGTCCGCACTTCCTTCCGGATGGCCGCCATTTTCTGTACCTGGTCATCAGCTCGCAGCCAAAGAACGCGGGCATCCGAGTCGGCTCGCTCGATTCGAAGGAGACGAAGCTGCTGCTGAACACCGACATGAGTGCGGCATACGCACCGCCCGGGTACCTGTTTTTCCTCCGTGATCGGACGCTGATGGCGCAAGCGTTCGACGCGAACCGACTCGCGATCGGGGGCGAGCCGATTCCCGTGGCCGAGGACGTGGATCGCCTCGGGCTGGGAGCGCGCCTCCCGCTCTTCTCCGTCTCGCGTACGGGCGTGCTGGTCTACCGGAGCGGGAGCAACGATGCCACCCAGCTCACCTGGTTCGACCGGCAGGGCAAGCAGCTCGGCACGGTGGGACCGGTCGCCAACTACAGCGTCCCCTGGCTCTCGCCCGACGAGAGCCGGGTCACGTTCAACGCCGTCGCGCCACAGGGCGGTAACACCGATGTCTGGTGCATGGATCTGGCGCGGGGCAATTCCACGCGCCTGACCTTCGATCCGTCGCCCGACCACAGCCCGGTGTGGTCGCCGGACGGCGCCCGCATCGTCTTCACCTCGGAACGTGATGGCCACGCGAACCTGTATCAGAGTGCGGCGAACGGCGGGGGCGCCGACGAGCTGCTCGTCCAGTCGAACTTCCGGAAAGTTGCCAACGATTGGTCGACCGACGGAAAGTTCCTCCTCTACCACGAAGTGAATCCGAAGACCGGCTTCGACCTGTGGGTCTTGCCGCTCACCGGGGAGCAAAGACCGTTTCCGTTCCTGCAGACGCCGTTCGACGAACGCCAGGGCCATTTCTCGCCGGACGGCCGCTGGATCGCGTACGCCTCCGACGAGACCGGAACGTGGCAGGTGTACGTGCGGGGCTTCCCGAGCTCCGGCGGCAAGTGGCAGGTTTCCACGAACAGCGGATCGCAGCCGCAATGGCGGGGAGACGGGCGCGAGCTGTTCTACCTCTCCAACCGGAAGCTGATGGCGGTGGAGGTGAGCGGGAGCGGTCCGACGTTCCACGCAGGAGCCCCCAGGGAGCTGTTCACGCTGCACATCACGACGATCGGCCTGCCCGGCCCCAGGAACATCTATGCCGCGACCCGGGACGGTCAGCGTTTTCTCGTCACCTCGCTCGCCAATGACCCGATCGCGTCCCCGACCACGGTGTTGTTGAACTGGACGGCGGACTTGAAGCCGTGAATTCTGTCGGGCGGCGCTGTGGTTGGGCGGAGAGCGATCCTCTGCTCCTTGCGTACCACGACGCGGAGTGGGGCGTTCCCTCCTTCGACGACCGCCACCTCTTCGAGCTCCTCACGCTCGAGGGCGCGCAGGCCGGGCTTTCCTGGATGACGATCCTCCGCAAGCGCGAGGGGTACCGCCTGTCTCT
>JBKPMI010000464.1:0-2031 GCA_046732075.1 Acidobacteriota bacterium
GTCCCGAGCCGACCCGCGAGGAAGTCCTGCGCCTCCTCCGGAGGCTCGAGAAAAAATATTTAGAAAGGGAGCAGGCGGCAGTCCAGGACGCAATCCGTCGCGCGGAAGCGGCGGACCAGGGCGACGAGGTGTCCCGCCTGCTCGAGCGGAAACAGAAGATCGGGAAGCGAATCGTGGAGCTCGGGCGGTAAGGCCCGGGCGAAAGGAAACGAACTTGGTGATCGACGAAAAGTACCCGGAATGCCAGCTCCTCTTCCGAGCCGGAAAGGAGAAGGGGTACCTCCTCTACGAGGAGATCCAGACCATCCTCTCCGACGAACTGGTCGGGAGCCCCCGGGACCTCGAACAGGTCTATGAGCGCTTCTTCGACATGGGGATCGAGGTCGTCACGGACCCGGACCGCGCCGCGCGCAAGCGGGCGGCCCTGGACGCCGAGACCGCCGAGGAGGCCCGTGAGGCGGTCGAGAAGACGAACGACCCCGTCCGCATGTACCTGCGCGAGATGGGGACGGTCAAGCTCCTCGACCGTGAGGGGGAGGTCCGGATCGCCAAGCGGATCGAGCAGGGCGAGGCCAAGATCTACCAGGCGCTCGCGAACAACCCGATCGTCCTCGAAGAGATCCTGAAGCTCCTCGAGAACGCGGGCCGCGACTCGCGCATGGTCAACGAGCTCGTGAACATCCCGGAGGACGCGGAGGACCTGGACGACCGCGCCTCGCAGCGGATCGAGTCCGTGCTCGGCAGCTCCAAGAAGATCGGCGGCCTCGACAAGGACATCAAGCGGATGAAGTTCAAGGCGCGCACGATCAAGAAGGGCACCAAGGCCCTCGCGCGCATCGAGGCGTCGATCGACAAGCGGATCGCCGACATGGCGAAGCTGATCCGCGCCGCGGACTTCACGCCGGCTGTGTTGAACCGCGCGATCGGGATCCTGAAGGACATCGACCGCCAGATGAACGTCCCGGAGTCCACGATCCGGCAGGACACGAACACGCTCAAGCGCGAGAAGAACGCGACCCGGATCGACTTCTACAAGCGCCGCATCGCGAAATATCGGAAGGGCCTGCGCGAGCTGGAGCAGAAGTTCGGGGTCTCGCACGAGGACGTGCGGAAGACCCTCCGCATGGTCCGCGAGGGGGAAGAGGAGGCCGACCAGGCGAAGCACGAGCTGATCGTGGCCAACCTGCGCCTCGTCGTCTCGATCGCGAAGAAGTACACGAACCGCGGCCTGCAGTTCCTCGACCTGATCCAGGAGGGGAACATCGGTCTCATGAAGGCGGTCGAAAAGTTCGAGCACCGCCGCGGATACAAGTTCTCGACGTACGCGACGTGGTGGATCCGGCAGGCCATCACGCGCGCGATCGCGGACCAGGCGCGGACGATCCGAATCCCGGTTCACATGATCGAGACGATCAACAAGCTGACGCGGACCTCCCGGTCGCTCGTCCAGGAGCTCGGCCGCGAGCCGAACGCCGAGGAGATCGCGAAGCGGATGGACATGCCGGTCTCCAAGGTCCGGAAGATCATGAAGATCGCGCAGGAGCCGATCTCGCTCGAGACGCCGATCGGCGAGGAAGAGGATTCGCATCTGGGCGACTTCATCGAGGACCGCCAGGTCCTCTCGCCGATCGACTCCGTCCTCGTGTCGAACCTCCAGGACCAGACGCGCCGCGTGCTGAAGACCCTCACGCCGCGCGAGGAGCAGGTCCTGAAGATGCGGTTCGGCGTGGGGGACGGCTCCGAGCACACGCTCGAGGAGGTCGGCCGGTCGTTCAACGTCACCCGGGAGCGGATCCGGCAGATCGAGTCGAAGGCGCTCCGGAAGCTGCGCCACCCGTCGCGGGCGAAGAAGCTGAAGCCGTTTCTCGAAACGATCCGGTGAGGAAGAACAGCACCGACCGAGGTTTGCGCTTTGATATATTTCCCCGGCGACCGAAAGCCGGGGTCCATAGCTCAGCGGTCCAGAGCCACCGGCTCATAACCGGTCAGACCCCGGTTCGAATCCGGGTGGACCCACCAGCTGGGTATTTG
>JBKPMI010000465.1:0-8959 GCA_046732075.1 Acidobacteriota bacterium
CCGGCCGGACCCGTGGGCCGGACCGGAGCCGGACGCGGCGGAGCGGGCTGCCGCGGCGGAGGCAGAACGATCTTGCGGGGAAGGGGCGGCTTGGGCGGTTCGGCCTCCGGCTCGGGCGGAACGACCGCCGTCCGCGCGGGCTCGGCCGTCTTCGGGCGGACCTCTGCCGGAGGCGGGGTGGCCACGCGCTTCGGCGGGGGAGGGGGCGGCGCCGGCTCCGCCTCGGGGGCCGGCTCCGGCTCCGGCTCGGCCCTCGGCGCCAGCGGCTTCTCGACGATCTTGATGCGCGAGAGAGCGCTCTTCTGCGGCCGGAAGGCCCGGGATTCGGTGTCGCGCACGATGAGCTGCTTGGGCGCGTGCGTCTTGCCCTGCAGAATCGCCATCACCGTCGACTCGTCGAGAGCCGCCTGGGGCGACTTGACGTCGACCCCGATCGACTGGAGCAGGAAGAGGACTTCCTTGCTCCCGATGCCCATTTGAAGAGCGAGCTCTTCGACGCGGATCTTACCCATCGAGCTGGATTACTCCTGAACGATCGTCTCTTCGGCCGGCGCAGTGGGCTCCGCCTCTTCGGCGCCGGATGCTTCTTCGTCCGGGATCTCCTCCTCGGAGAGTCCCGTTTCTTCTTCCGACTCCTCGTCCGACTCGGCCGAGCGCGGCGACCGGATCTCCTCTTCCGCGGCGCGGGCCGACTCCAGGATCTTTTCCGCGGTGGCCGCGCCGATCCCGGGGATCTCGGAGAGCTCCTCGGCGCTCTTCTCGAGCAGGTCGGCGAGCGTCTCGATGCCGGCCTCCGTCAGCTTCGCGGCGGTCTTTTCTCCGACGCCCGGGATCTCGGAGAGCGTCATCTGCCGCATCCGCGAAGCCTGCAGCATTCGCGTCAGGGCCTCGGCGACCTCTCCCTTGACCTCGGTCTCTCCCTTGATCTCGATCTTCAGCCCGATGAGCGCCGACGCCAGGCGGACGTTCTGCCCCTTCTTGCCGATTGCGAGGGAGAGCTGGTCGTCCTCGACCACGCAGTCGAGGCTCATGGTGCCGTCTTCGTGGTGGATGGGGGAGACGCGCGTGATCTTCGCGGGAGCGAGCGCGTTCTGCGCGAAGTTGATCAGGTCGTCGGAGTACAGGATCACGTCGATCTTCTCGCCGTGGAGCTCCCGCATGATCGACTGCACGCGGCTACCGCGCATGCCGACGCAGGCGCCGACCGGATCGACATCCCGCTCCCGCGAGCGCACCGCGACCTTGGCCCGCTCTCCCGGCTGGCGAACCGCTCCCTTGATCACGACGGTTCCGTCGTAGATCTCGGGCACCTCCATCTCGAAGAACCGGATCAGGAGGCGCGGATCGGTGCGCGAGAGCACGAGCTGGGGACCCTTCGGGTTGCGGTGGACGTCGAAGAGGATCGAGCGGATCCGTTCCCCCTGGCCGTAGCGCTCGGCGCGGGACTGCTGGTCGCGCGGGATGATCCCTTCGGTCTTGCCGAGGTCCACGATCATGTCGCCGCGCTCGAACCGCTTCACCGTGCCGCTCATGAGCTCGCCGACCTTCGGGAAGTACTCGTTGTAGACGTTGTCGCGCTCGGCCTCACGGACCTTCTGATAGAGGACCTGCTTGGCGGTCTGCGCCGCGATCCGGCCGAGCCCCATCGTCTCGCGGTAGACGCGGACCTCGTCGCCCAGCTGGACGTCCTCGACCTCCGACGGCGGCTCGCCCTCGGCGCCGGGCCGCAGCACCCGCACCTCGCCGCGGACGCCCTTCTCTGCGATCAGCTCGCGCGCTTCGTCCAGGAGAATCTGCGGGGGCGGTTCCTCGGATTCCGTGTCGAGCTCGGCGACCACGGTCCGGGGGGAGTAGACGGTCATCGCGCCGGACTGGCGGTCGATGAGCGTCACCATCGCCTTGTCGTGGTAGAACTTTCTCGCGGCCGAGGACATGGCTTCCTCGAGCGCGCCGAACATCTTTTCGGCGTCGATGTCTTTCTCCCGCGACACCTGTCGGATCACCGACGGATCGATGTTCATCGGACGGTTCTGCTCCTCACTTCAGCTCTGACGCGCCGGCCACTCGAATTCCAGGCGCGCCAGCCGTATATCGCCGAAACGGACATTATAGATTTTGCGGTTCTCCCCATCAACGACACGGAGGACGTCGCCGTCGACTCGCTCCAGCGTTCCCCGCAGGTTGCGGCTGCCCACGGCGGGGTTTCCGGCGCCGTTCGATGCCTCCGGCAACATCGGGACGTCGGTCTTCACCCGAACGCGTCGCCCCACGAACCGGCGGGCGTCGTCGAGCGAGTAGAGCCGGCGATCGAGACCCGCCGACGAGACCTCGAGGGCGTAGCCGTGCGCGATCTCTTCGGAGGCGTCGAGCAGTGCGGAGACTTCGCGCGAGACCGACTCGCAGTCCTCGACCGAGACCGAGCTGCCGTCCTCGCGCTCGAGGACCAGGCGGAGGACCGACCCCCGGCCGAAACCGGAGCTCTCGACCCCCAGGAGTCGGCATCCCTTCTCGTGGGCGATGGTCCGGATTTCCTCGGTCGTTTTTTCGCTCAATTGCATCTTTTTTCGTTCTTCGGCGAACAAAAAAGCGGGCCTGCGCCCGCTTCCCTGACGTCGAGAGCCGCCTCTGTTTATCAAATGCGGGCACCCGCCGCAACCAAGGCGAGCCCCGGGCGGAGACAGAAGGGACACATCCCAAAGGCTTTCTTCGCGTCCCGTGGATCGTGTCGGGTATCCCGGAAAGGGAGAATCCCCCGCTCCCGCGTCGTGTTAGGACAAGAGGGCATTTTTCTCTCAAGCGATTAGCGTGTTCGAGATCATCGAAAAGGGGCAGAAGCAGTTCCCGCTCGAAAGGGCGGTGCTGATCTCGATCGCCGCTCACGTTGCCCTGCTCCTCCTCTTCATCCTGACTCCCGCTTCCTCCCCGCGGGATCCGTCGAAGGGGCTCCTGGCCGGCTTTCTGCCGAGCGAGCGGGAGCAGTCGAAGATCCCGGTCGTTTTCCGCTCGGCTCCCGGTCCCGCCCGGGAGAACCCGCAGCGTTCCGCGCCGTCGGATGCGGACCGCCGGGCCGGCGGCGGGGACCGCTCCCGCCCGCGCTCCGCCTCGCCCTACGTCCCCGAGGCTCCCGGAGTCGCCGAGGTCGAGCCGGGCCGCCGCGGGGCCGCGCCCTCCGCGGGCTCCTCGGCCCGGACGATGGCGGGCGCCGCGCGGGGAGAGGCGGGAGGCTCGCGCACCGAGGCGCCGACCGTCTTCGGGCCACCCGGCACGACCTCTCCCGGATCCCCGGTCATCGCCGGGGGGACCCGTTCCCGGGAGGGGGACCGCCTGGCGAGCCTCGATCAGGCCATCCGCCAGGCCGCCCGCGACACCGCCGGGAGCGGGGCTCCGGGGGGCGCCGGATTCCCGAACGCGGACGGCGGCTTCGTCGATTCGGGACCGCTCTCCTTCGACACGACGTGGTACGACTGGGGTCCCTACGCCGAGGAGATGGTCCGCCGGATCAAGCTCCACTGGGAGATCCCGGAGCTCGCGCGGCTCGGTTGGAAGGGCAAGCTCACGATCCGGTTCTTCATCCTCGCGGACGGCCGGGTCGCCGACGCGACAATCGTCAAGCAGTCGGGGATCCCGCCGTTTGACTTCGCGGCGCTTCAGGCGATCCTCAAGTCGTCGCCTTTCCGGCCCCTCCCCGCCGATCTGAACTCCCAGCGGGAGGGGGTCACCGTCACCTTTTTCTACAATCTCCGTCCCGAGAAGGAGGGACCCTCGCAGGGGACCCGATGAACGATGCGAACGAGATCCGATCGGCCCTGGCGAGCGCTCGCACGATCGCAGTGGTGGGCTGTTCTCCCAATCCGGACCGGCCGTCCAACGCGATCGCCCGCTACCTGGGGGAGCACGGCTACCGAGTGATCCCGGTCAACCCGGGCCACCGCAGTATCCTGGGGGAAACCTGCTACCGATCGCTCTCCGAGATCCCCGGCGACCTCCGGATCGACATCGTGGACGTCTTCCGGCGGTCCGACCACGTGGCGCCCGTCGCCGAAGAGGCGATTTCCCGGGGAGTCGGGTTCTTTTTCATGCAGCAGGGCGTCGTCGACGCCGAATCGGCACGGCGGTTGGAGGCCGCCGGGATCCCCGTCGCCATGGACCGGTGCATCCTCGTCGAACACGCCAGCCGGGGCCTGCCCGGGCGGAATTTCGACGGCTCCGCCGGACGTTGACTCCCTGCCGGGCGGCCTCACGGGGCCCGCGCATCGGGGTTGCCCCCCGACCCGACATGAACCTTGATCTTCGAATCCGGAACTCGGAACCGCAAAATGAGCCGCAGTCCCGTTCCCAGCAACGGGCGGAGGAGTAAGAGAAAAGCCATGGAGAAATCCACCAAACGAGCCCTTTCATTTTCCGTGCTGATCGCGGCGGCCGTCATCTTCGGCATGGTGGTCGCGAGCTCGGTCAACGTGACCCCGCGATCGGAAGCACAGCGGGACGTCCCGCAGCGCCCCCACACCGGGTCGGTCCTGCTCCCCTCGTTTGCCGACATCGCCGACGAGACGATGTCCTCGGTCGTCTCGATCACTTCGACCGAGATCGTCAAGGGGTCGTCCCGCAAATTCCAGTCCCCCTTCGGAGGGGGCAACGGAGACCCCTTCGAGTTCTTTTTCGGGCCGCAGCAGCGCAACAACAACGGCCGGGATGACGACGAAGAGCACAAGGAGCAGCAGGGCGGCACCGGATTCATCATCTCGGACGACGGCTACGTCGCCACCAACTACCACGTGATCGAAAACGCGGACAAGGTCGAGGTCCGCCTCTCCAACAAGGAGAAGGCGACCGCGCGCATCGTGGGCCGCGACCCCGCCACCGACCTCGCCCTCCTGAAGATCGACGTCAAGCAGCGCCTGAATCCGCTGGCCCTCGGCGACTCCGACCGGCTCCGCGTCGGTGAGTGGGTCATGGCGATCGGCGACCCGTTGAACTTCGACAAGAGCGTCACGGTCGGAGTCGTGTCCGCGAAGGGCCGCTTCGGCCTGACGGGCGACGCGGCGACCCGTTCCTTCGAGAACTTCATCCAGACCGACGCGGCCATCAACTCCGGCAACTCCGGCGGGCCGCTCATCAACGTGAACGGCGAGGTCATCGGCATCAACACCGCGATGTTCCGGCCGGCGCAGAACATCGGATTTGCCGTTCCGATCAACACCCTGAAGAGCGTCCTTCCGCAGCTCCGCGAAAAGGGCAAGGTGACGCGCGGGTTCCTCGGCATCAACATCGAGAACATCGACAGCGACAAGGCTGCGGCGTTCCACCTCCGGTCGCTCGACGGCGCGTTCGTCCAGTCGGTCGAGCCGGGCAAGCCGGCGGACCGCGCGGGAGTCAAGCCCGGGGACACGATCGTCCGCGTCGACGAGGTGCCGGTCAAGGACACCCGCGATCTGATCGGTTACGTCTCCGGAAAGGCTCCGGGCAGCAGCGTGCGGCTCGACGTCATCCGCGACGGGCGGGAGACCGGGCTGACCGCGAAGCTCGCCGAGCGCGACGTCACGACGAGCGACGACGACAGCAACAAAGGCCGGGCGAGCTCCGAGGACTCGCGGGAGCGGATCGGAATTTCGGTGACCGAACTGACTCCGCAGGTCCGCCAGATGCAGGGCGTCGCGAGCGGCGTGTCGGGTCTCCTGGTCGTTCACGTCCGGGAGGTCTCGGCCGCGGCGGACGCGGGCATCCGCGAGGGAGACGTCATCACCGAGGTCAACGGGCGCCATCTCGCTTCGACCGATGAATTCAGCAAGCTGGTGTCGTCGGCGCGCAAGGGCGACTACCTGAAGCTCTACATCGTCCGGGCCCGTCCGGCCGCCTCGTTCTTCGCGCTGGTCAAGATCGAGCAGTAAAGAACCGCATTCCTTCCGGCACTTCCCCTCGCCCGCCATCCGGCGGGCGAGGTCTTTTTGGCGCCGGGAACTGATAGCTTCGGGAACAGAGACCGTCTTTTCCGCATTTACACCTGCGATGAGCCAGAAGATCCTCGTCGTCGACGACGACGCCGGCATCCGGGACACCCTGCGGATGATCCTGGAGTACGAGGGGTACGAGGTCGCGACCTCTCCCGACGGGAAGACCGCTCTCGCCGACCTCGACAGTGCCCCCGCGGATGCCGTTCTCCTCGACATCAAGATGCCGGGCATGGACGGCCTCGAGGTGCTCGACAAGATCGTGGCCCGCGAGTCGGCGCCTCCGGTGCTCATGATCTCGGGACACGGCGACATCGCGACCGCGGTCGAGTCGACCCGCCGCGGCGCGGTCGATTTCCTGGAGAAGCCACCGCAGCGCGAGCGGATCCTCGTCTCGATTCAGAACGCCCTCTCGCGCAACCAGCTGCGCGCCGAGAACGAGAGGCTGCGAACCGCGCTCGAAGAAGAGTCGGTGCTCGTCGGCCGGAGCGCCCCGATGCAGCGGCTGCGGCAGGAGATCGTCCGCGCAGCGCCGACCGGAGCGACCGTTCTCATCATGGGGGAGAGCGGGACCGGCAAGGAGCTCGTCGCCCGGGAAGTTCACAAGACGTCCCGCGTCGCGGGAGGCCCGTTCATCCAGGTCAACTGCGCGGCGATCCCGGAGGAGCTGATCGAGTCGGAGCTCTTCGGCCACGAGAAGGGCTCTTTCACCGGCGCGGTCCGCCGGCAGACCGGAAAGTTCGTCGAGGCCGACGGCGGGACGATTTTCTTAGACGAGGTCGGAGACATGTCCGCGCGCACGCAGGCGAAGGTGCTGCGCGTCCTGGAGGCGGGCGAGGTCGAGCCGGTCGGCGCGGCCCGGGTGCGGCAGGTCAATGTGCGGGTGATCGCGGCGACCAACCGGGACCTGACCGAGGCGATCCAGGGGGGGCGGTTCCGGGAAGATCTCTTCTTCCGTCTGAACGTGGTCCCCATTCGAACTCCGCCGCTCCGGGAGCGCGCCGAGGACATCCCCGAGCTGGTCGATCACTTCACGCGGCGTTTCTGCGAGCGCGATCACTGCCGGCCGCGCCGGTTCGGCGCCTCGGCGCTCGCGCTTCTCAAGGCGAGGTCCTGGCCCGGCAACGTGCGCGAGCTGCGCAACCTGGTCGAGCGGGTCCTGATCATGACCGACGCCGACCCCATCGAGGCGAAGGACCTCCCCCCGGAGGCGCGCGTGTCCCCCAACGAGATCTCGGAGCGGGGGCTCGCGATGACGACGCTCTCGGAATTCAAGGAGTTCGCCGAGCGGCAGTTCCTGATGGCGAAGCTGCGCGAGAACGGCTGGAACATCAGCCGGACGGCCGAGGTGATCCAGACGCCGCGCTCCAACCTCTACAAGAAAATCGAGCACCACAAGATCTCGCGGGACCAGCAGTAGACCGGTAGCCGGTAGCCGGTAGCCGGTGGAGAATGAGGGCGGAGTGCTGACCCTCGACGACTTCACCGAGACCGGAGCCCTGCTCTCCGGCCATTTCCGTCTCTCGTCGGGTCTCCATTCCGACCGGTACCTCCAGTGCGCGCGACTCCTCATGTGGCCGGAGCGCGCGGAGGCCGCGGGCCGCGAGCTCGCCGGACGGCTCGCGGAGTTTTCGCCGCAGGCGGTCGTCTCCCCGGCGCTCGGTGGGATCGTGATCGGCCACGAGGTCGCGCGCGCTCTCGGCGTGCGGGCGATGTTCACGGAGCGCAAGGATGGGTCGTTTCTCCTCCGCCGCGGATTCGCGCTCGACGCCGGCGAACGCGTCGCGGTGGTCGAGGACGTCTTCACGACCGGAGGCTCGACGCGGGAAGTCTGCGCGGCGGTCGAAGGGAACGGCGCGGAGGTCGTCGCCGTCGGCTCCCTGGTCGACCGCGGTCTGCCCGCCAGAGCGTTCCGCGTCCCCGCGCGATCTCTCCTCTCTCTCTCGGTCCCCTCGTGGCCGGCGGAGGAGTGCCCGCTCTGCGCGAGGGGCGTCCCGATCGAAATGCCGGGCAGTCGACTGCCCGGTTAGAATCGCGCCGATGGACCTCACGCGGATCTGCGTCTACTGCGGAACGAGCGCGACGCGGGACGCTTTCGTCGAAAAAGAGGTGAAAACTTTCGGGCAGGAGCTGGCGAAACGGGGCATCACCCTCGTCTATGGCGGCTCGTCGCTCGGAATGATGGGCGTCCTCGCGGACGAGGTCATCGCCGCCGGCGGGAAGGTGATCGGCGTGATCCCTGAGGCGCTCGTGGGCCGGGAGGCCGCGCACAAGAAGGTCGAGCTGAAGGTCGTGAACACCATGCACGACCGGGATCAGACGATGTTCGACCTGGGCGATGCCTTCGTGGCGTTACCGGGGGGCTTCGGAACCCTCGATCAGGTCCTGGAGATGATCACGTGGAAGCAGCTCGGGATCCACGGCAAGCCGGTCGTGCTCGCGAACCTGAAGGGGTATTTCAACCCCCTCATCCAGCAGTTCGAGAACGCGATCCAGATGGGATACGCGCGGCCGGAACACCGGATCCTCTACGGCGTCGCCGACAACACCCAGGCGATCTTCACTTTCCTGGAGGGCGCGCAGGTCATGTCCCGGCGGCTGGGGGATTGGGCCTGACCGGAGCGTAAAACGTGAAACGGAAAACGTAAAACGGTTCAGGTCTCCGTTTCTTCGTTTCCCGTTTCCCGTTCCCCGCTCCCCGTTCCGCGCAGCTTCAGCTCCTCCAGCAGCGTTCGGTTGATCCCCACCAGATCGGCGAGCAGGGCGATCAGGAACGTCTGCGCTCCCACGACGATCAGGACCGCCGCCAGGATGAGCGACTGGACGTGGCCGGCCGGATTGCGGTTCGCGAAGACGAACCAGAGGTAGCGCGCTCCGAGCAGGAGTCCGGCGAAGAGGAAGACGGCCGCGGCCGCCGAGAAGATCTTCAACGGCTTGTAGAGCGCCGTGATCCGCAGGACGTTCGCGCCCTGGACGAGCACGTACCGGCCGACCGACGAGTAGAGACGGGA
>JBKPMI010000466.1:0-4767 GCA_046732075.1 Acidobacteriota bacterium
TCCGCGGCGCGACCGGAAAGCTCCGCGAAGGCGTTGCGTTCACCGCGGAAGACGTGCGCGAGGGGCTGCGCCGCCTCCTCGGACGCGGGTTCGTTTCGGAGAGCGTGATCGTCTCGACGTGCCACCGCAGCGAAATCTACGGGGTCGCCGGGGGACAGGACGCCGGCGACGAGCTCGCGCGGTTCGTGTCAGAGTGGAGAGGGCTCGAGCCCGATCTCCTGGAGGGCGCGGGGTTCCGGCGGTTCGGGCCGGACGCCGCGCGCCACCTCTTCCGCGTGGCGTCGGGGCTCGACTCCATGGCGCTCGGCGAGAGCGAGGTCCTGGGCCAGGTGCGGCAGGCGCTGTCGATCGCCCGCGAGGCCGGATCTTCGCGGACCGTCCTCCACCGCCTCTTCGAAAGCGCGGTTCGCACGGGCAAGCGCGTGCGCACCGAGACGGAGATCGGAGTTCACCCGCTGTCGGTCGCGTCGATCGGCGTCGAGCTCGCCAACAAGGTCTTCGGCGATCTCTCCGAGCGCACCCTGCTGCTCCTGGGGGCGGGGGAGACCGGCAGCCTCTTCGCACGCCATGCGCTCGAGGCGGGCGCCCGCACGCTGAAGGTCGCGAGCCGCACCCTCGAGCACGCCGCGGCCCTGGCGGAGCGCGTCAGTGGTGAGACCGTCCCCTGGGAGTCCGTTGCCCGCGAGCTCCCGACGGCGGACGTGGTGATCGGAACCACGGCGAGTCCGCAGCCGGTCGTCCTCCGCGACGACGTCGAGGCGGCCATGCGGCAGCGGCGGGGCCGGCCGATGTTCTTCCTCGATCTCGCGATGCCGCCGGACATCGACCCGGACGTGCGGTCGATCTACAACGTGTTTGCGTACGACCTGGACGGTCTCGAGGAGGTCGCGGAGGAGAACCGGCGACGCCGCGTCCGCGAGGTCCCCCGGGTCGAGGAAATCCTGGAAGAGGAGCTGCAGAGGTTTCTGATCTGGTTCGGGAACCTCTCGGTCGTGCCGACCGTCACCGCGCTCCGGCAGCGCCTCGAGGAGATCCGTGACGGCGAGCTCGGGCGCGTACCCCCAGCCGAGCGGGAACGGCTTCGTCCGCTCTTCGACTCGATCGTGGCGCGTCTCCTCCACGAGCCGATGCGGCGGCTGAAGAGCGAGACGGACGCCGCGCGGAAGCTCGAGAGGGTCGAGGCGATCCGGCACCTCTTCGACCTGGACCGCGACGAATAGGCCGGCCGGACGGGCGGCGTGAAGATCCGGCTGGGAGGTCGTGGAAGCCAGCTCTCCCTCGCGCAGCTGGACCTCGTGGCGAGAGCGCTCGCGGCGCGCGCGGAGGTGGAGATCGCTTCGTTCCGGACGACCGGCGACCGCCTCTCGACGCTCGGCGCTCCGATGACTGGAAAGGATTCCTTCACGCGCGAGGTCGACGAAGCGCTACTGGATGGACGGATCGACGTCGCCGTGCACAGCCTCAAGGACCTGCCCTCGCGCCTGTCGGCCGGGCTCGTCCTCGCCGCGGTCCCTCCGCGCGAGGACCCCAGCGACGTGCTGGTCTCGCGCGAGGCGATCCCGTTCGGCCGGCTTCCCCAGGGATCGCGCATCGGCACTTCGAGCCCGCGCCGCCGGGCGCAGGTCCTCGCCGCGCGGCCGGACCTCGAGGTGACGGAGGCGCGCGGCAACGTCGACACGCGCGTCCGCCGGCTCCGCGAGGGACGCTGGGACGCGATCGTGCTCGCCCGCGCCGGCCTCGCGAGGCTCGGAAGACACGGCGACATCACGGAAATCCTCCCCGCGTCGTGGATGCTCCCGGCGATCGGCCAGGGAGCGCTCGCCATCGTGACGCGGGAATCGGACCGCGCCGTGCGGGACGTTCTCCGCAGCCTCGACGATCCAACGTCGCATCGCGAGATCCTCGCCGAGCGGGCGGTCCTCGAGCGCCTCGAGGCGGGCTGCCGCGCGCCAGTCGCCGGCCTCGCGAGAACGCACGGAGGGCGGCTGCAGGTCGCCGCCGCGGCGTTCGCCCCGGACGGATCGCGGACGCTCCGCGAAGAGGCGGAGGGTTCCGCGGAAGAGCCGGCGGCGCTCGGGTTCGAGGTCGCGCGGCGTCTCCTGGAGCGAGGGGCGGCCGACCTGATGGCTCTCTCCCGCAGCGCGGCCGAGCCGTGAGGCCGCGCTTCGTGGTGGTGCGTTCGGGCGGGAGAGCGTTTCCGGCGGAGGTCGCCCCGGAGCTCGAGATCGTCGATCTCTCCAGCCACGAGATCGTCCCGCTCGACCCGGATCCCGCTCTTCTCGACGGCCGCTTCGACTTCTCGATCGTGACTTCCCGTACGGCCGTCGAGCGCCTCGCCCTGCTCGCGGACCTCCGCTCACTCGTCGCGGGCCGATGGATCGCGGTCGGCCCCGCGACCGCGGAGCTGCTGCGCGCGGCCGTCGGCGGCGCGGTCGAGGACGGGGGAGGCTCGGCGCGCCGGGTGCTCGACAGGCTGCCGCCGCGCCTGGAGGGGAGCCGGGTCCTGCTGCCCCGCGGAGAGGACGCGAACGAGGAGCTGGCGGACGAGATCGCTCGGCGCGGCGCCGACGTCGTGCGGCTTCCTCTGTACCGCAAGGTCCCGCGGCGATACGACCCGGCGCTCGATGCCCTCATCACGGAGACCGGGATCGCCGGCTACTGCCCGACGTCGCCGGCCGCGACGCGCTGGCTGTTCGACGGCGCCTCCCGCGAAGCGGCCGCGATTCTGCGACGAACAGTCGCGGTCGCGCTCGGTACTTCGACCCGGGACGAGCTGCTCTTACAGGGCGCGACCCGCGTCGAGGTCGTCGATCCCCCGACATTCGAGTCGGCGGCCCGGCGCGCGGCCGCCCTGGCCGGCGCGGCGGCCGGGGCATAATTCCGCCCGTGACCGGCTATCCGACGACGCGACTCCGCCGGCTTCGCCGCACGAAGGGCCTTCGGGCGCTCGTCCGAGAGACGCGCCTCACGCCGGACCGCTTCGTCGCGCCGCTCTTCGTCCGGAAGGGCGCGGGCCTTCGTGAGGAGATCCGCTCGTTGCCCGGCGTCGAACGGCTCTCGCCCGACCTCACGCTGGCGCACGTCCGGGAGCTCGCGAAGCTCGGAGTGACGGCAGTGATCCTCTTCGGGCTCCCGGAAAAGAAGGACGACGTAGGCAGCGGGGCCTGGGACGACGCCGCCGCGGTCCAGGAGACGGTGCGCGTCCTCAAGAACGAGCTGCCCGACGTCGTGGTGATGACCGACCTCTGCCTGGACGAGTACACGTCGCACGGCCACTGCGGGGTGATCCGGGACGGTGAGGTCGACAACGACGCGACGCTGCCCCTCCTCGCGCAGGCGGCGGTGTCGCAGGCCCGCGCCGGGGCGGACGTCGTCGCGCCGTCGGACATGATGGACGGCCGCGTGGGCGCCATCCGGCGCGCACTCGACGCGGAGGGCTTTCCGCAGACCGCGATCCTGTCGTACGCCGCGAAGTCGGCTTCCGGCTTCTACGGCCCGTTCCGGGAGGCCGCGGACTCCGCGCCGAAGTTCGGCGACCGGCGCGGATACCAGATGGACCCCGCGAACCGACGCGAGGCCATGCGGGAGATCGCTCTCGACCTTGAGGAGGGCGCCGACGCCGTCATGGTCAAGCCGGCGCTCGCCTACCTCGACGTCATCCGCGAGGCGCGGGAGCGGTTCGACGCGCCCCTCGGCGCCTACAACGTGTCGGGAGAGTACGCGATGGTCAAGGCGGCCGCGGCCAACGGCTGGATCGACGAGAAGCGCATCGTGTCGGAGATCCTGACCGGCATCATCCGCGCCGGCGCCGACTTCGTCCTGACGTACCACGCCGCGGACGCCGCACGCTGGCTGGCGGACGGATCGCTCTGACGGCCCGGCTCCCGAAGAACCGCTCCTCCGCGCTCTTCCGGCGGGCGCGCGCGCTGATGCCGGGCGGAGTCTCTTCGCCCGTGCGTTCGTTTGCGTCCGTCGGCGGCGAGCCGTTCTTCGTCGCGGCGGGACGGGGCTCGCGCGTCCGCGACGCCGACGGGACTTCCTACATCGACTACGTGCAGTCGTACGGCCCCCTGCTCTTCGGGCACGCACCGCCATTCGTGATCCGCGCGCTCGCCCGCGCCGCGCGGGGCGGAACCTCGTTCGGCGCTCCGACCGAGCGCGAGGTCCGGCTGGCAGAGCGGGTCGTCCACGCGGTGCCGTCCATCGAGATGGTGCGGTTCGTCAACTCCGGGACGGAGGCCGCCATGAGCGCGATCCGGCTGGCGCGGGGCGCGACGGGCCGCGCCCGGATCGTGAAGACCGATGGGGGGTACCACGGCCACGCCGACGGATTCCTGGTCTCGGCCGGGTCGGGTGTCGCGACGCTCGGAATCGCGGGCAGCCCCGGCGTGCCGGACGAGGTCGCCGCGCTCACCACCGTCGTGCCGTACAACGACACGGCCGCGCTGGAGGAAGCTTTCCGGCGATTCCCGGGGGAGATCGCGGCTTTCACCCTCGAGCCGGTCGCCGCGAACATGGGCGTCGTGCCCCCGCGGCCCGGATACCTCGAGGCGGCGCGCGAGCTGACCGCCCGCCACGGCGCGCTCCTCGTCTTCGACGAGGTGATCACGGGCTTCCGGCTCGCCGCCGGGGGCGCGCAGGAGATCTCCGGAGTCCGACCGGATCTCACGGTCCTGGGAAAGATCATCGGGGGAGGGCTGCCCGTGGGCGCGTATGGCGGGCGCCGCGACCTCCTGGAAAAGGTGGCCCCTTCGGGCAGCGTCTACC
>JBKPMI010000467.1:0-9729 GCA_046732075.1 Acidobacteriota bacterium
GACACCTGGCGGGTCGGCGCGAACCACGTCTTCAGCTCCTTCGGATCGAGCTTGCCCTCGAGGCTCTTGACGATGGAGGACCAGATCTCGCTCATGGCCGAACCCCGGTTTCCGCAAGGGTTTTCCGCAAGTTTTTCCGCAGCTGTGGAAAGCGACCCTAGAGGAAGCGAGGGACTATACAGCAGGAAAGATCGCGATTTTCCGGGCCATTTTTCGACCCGTCGGTACGCGGCCGCCCTTGACTTCCTTCCGGTCGGCACCTAGGATGCGCCGTTTCTTATGAAGCGGACCTATCAGCCCAACAACCGGCGGCGCCGGCGCACCCATGGATTCCTGGTGCGCATGCGGACGCGCTCGGGCCGCGCCGTGATCTCGGCGCGCAGGCGCAAGGGGCGCAAGAAACTCTCGGTGTGAACTCGGGCCCGGTTCGTCGTCGGGAGACGTTCTCCCGCGACGACCGCCTTCGGAAACGACGGGAATTCGAAGAGTGCTACTCCTCGGGAGTGCGCGCCTCCGGGCGCCATCTCCTGCTTTTCCTGCTGCCGCGGACGGCTTCGCCGAACGCCCAATCCCCGCTCCGCCCCCGCCTCGGAATCTCGGTTCCGCGACGGGTCGGGGGAGCCGTGACGCGCAACCGGGTGCGCCGCCGTCTTCGCGAGATCTTCCGCAGGAGCCGCGAGCTTTTCGGGGATCGGGCGGCGGACCTGGTCATCAACGCCCGGCCATCCGCGTCGGAGGCTCCCTTCGCGGAGCTCGCGCAGGAGTACCGGACGCTCCTCGCGAAGAGCCTCGGACGGGCTTCGAAACCGCGCCCGTCATGAGCGCCGGCGCCCGCGCCGCGTCCGGCCTGCTCCGCTTCTACAAGACTGCCATCTCCCCCTTCCTGCCGCGCGCCTGCCGCTACGAGCCGACCTGCTCGGTCTACGCCCGCGAGGCGATCGAGCGCTACGGCTTCTGGCGCGGATCCAGACTCGCGGTCGCGCGGCTCGCCCGCTGCCACCCCTTCCGGCCGGGCGGATTCGACCCCGTGCCATGACCCGGAAACTCTTCGCGCCGCCGGCCTGACCGCAAGCCGTGGAAAAGCGACTTCTCTTCGCGGCCCTTCTCTCCCTGGGGGTTCTCATCCTCTGGGAGTGGATGGGCCCGCGCCCGCCGCGGCGTGCGGTGCTCCCCGTACCGGTGCCGACCGCGGTGGCTCTTCCGGCTCCCACCGCCGCTCCCCCCGGCGCAAGCGTGGCTGCCGCTCCCACCGCCGAGCGGATCGCGGGTACGCAGGAGGGTCTGACGACGATCGAGAACGACGTCGTGCGCGCCACGTTTTCCAACCGCGGCGCGGTGCTGACCTCGCTCGTATTGCGCCGCCACTTCGACGACCAGAAACGGCCGCTCGAGCTGGTGCGTGGACTCCCGGATCCGGCCACGAAGCCGTTCGCCGTGGTCTTCCCGGGCAACGCGGAGCTGACGAAGCTCTCGACCGGAGCGCTCTACGCCGTCGAGAGAGGTCCGGGCCAGACCGTGCGCTTCCGCTACGGCGACGAGCGGCTCTCCGTGACGAAGGAAATTCGCCCGGCCGCGGGTTACCTCTTCGACGCGAAGGTCACGGTCGCAGGAGGGTCGGAGTACACGCTCGTCGTCGCGACCGGCCTGCGCAACCCGACGCCCGGCGAGCGCGCGTCGCGGTACGTGATGCCGGCGGAAGCCGTCGGCACCTCGGGCAACGGCGTCCAGCGGGTCGCGGCCCGCAAGCTCACGGGGGAACAGCGCTGGGACCTGCCGGCCGGCGGCTTCGTCGGGATCGAGGACAACTACTTCCTCGCGGCGATCGCGCCGCGCCGTCCCGCGGCCGCGCGAGTGTTTCCCGTCGCGCAGCCCGCCCCGGGGCCCGACCCCGCCGCGAAGCCGGACCCCCTCGTCTCGGGCGGAGTCGCCGCTACGGGAACCGTGGACGCGCGCGTCTTCTTCGGTCCGAAGGACGTCGAGATCCTGGAGAAGACGGGCCTCGGCCTCGAGAAAACCGTGAACTTCGGCTGGTTCGGAATCCTCGCGCGGCCGCTCCTGTGGCTCCTGAAGAAAGCCTACGCGTGGTCGGGCAACTTCGGCCTGGCGATCCTTCTCGTGACGCTCCTCATCCGGATCCTGCTCTTCCCGCTGATGCACAAGAGCTACGCGTCGATGAAGAAGATGCAGAAGCTTGCGCCCAAGATGAACGCGATCCGGGACCGTTACAAGAAGGCCAAGACGGACGCGGCGCAGCGCGCGAAGATGAACCAGGAGCTCATGGCGCTCTACCAGGCCGAGGGATACAACCCGATGAGCGGCTGCTTTCCGGTGCTCCTGCAGCTCCCGATCCTCGTGGCGTTCTACAACGTGCTCTCGAGGGCGGTCGAGCTGCGGCACGCGCCGTTCGTTCTCTGGATCCACGACCTCTCCGCGGTCGACAAGAGCTATCTCCTGCTCATCCTGATGATCGTGACGATGTACATCCAGCAGGCGATGACGCCTTCGACCGTCGACCCCATGCAGAAGAAGATCTTCATGGCGATGCCGCTCCTGTGGGGGTTCATGCTGAAGGACATGCCGTCCGGCCTCGTCCTCTACTGGCTGTTCTCGAACGTCCTCACGATCCTCCAGCAGATGCTGATCAATCGAATGGGGCGCGACGAGCCGCCTCCGGGCAAGCCGGCGCGCGTGAAAATGGCGCGCGCGTGAACTCCGTTTTCTCCGAGGGAGGAATCGAGCGATGAGATTCGAGGCGAAGACCGAAGCCGACGCCGTGGAGCAGGCGGCGCGGGCCCTGGGCCGGTCCGGCGCGGACGTGCGCTACCGCGTGGTGCGCGACGAGAAGTCGTTCTGGGGAGGCCGCATCGTCGAGATCGAGGTGGCCGACCCCGTCGCCGAAGCGCCGCGCTCCCCGGAGCCCGATTCCTACGAAGAGGTGCACGCGGTGCCGGCTTCCCCCGAGCGGACCGCGCGGCGCGAGACCCGGGAGAACCCGGCGCCGCCACCCTCCGAACAGGCGGAAGAAGATCTCGCTCCGGCGACGCGAAGCGCCCGTGCCCGCCGCGAGGGACCGCCGCCGCTCGACGAGGAGTCGCATGCCGCGGTCGAGTCGACGCTCTCGGAGCTGCTGTCGGCCGCGGGATTTCTGGTCGAGACCCGGCGCCGCAGCTCCGCCGACGAGATGGTGATCGAGCTGATCGGCGACGACGTCGAGCCGCTGCTCGCGAACAAGGGCGAGGGGCTGAACGGCCTCGAGGTGCTGACCGGGCGCATCGCCAGCCGCCGCCTCGGACACCCCGTCTACCCGAGGCTCGACGCCGAGGGTTTCCGCGCGCACCAGCGCGACTCGCTCGCGGAGCTCGCGCAGCGTTCCGCGGAGGAAGCGAAGCGCACGCGCCGCCCGCAGCTCCTGCCGCCGCTTTCGCCGGGAGAACGTCGGCTCGTGCACCTCGCGCTCGCCGCCGATCCGGAAGTCGAGACCGAGAGCGAGGGCGACGGGTTCCTGAAGCGCGTCGCGGTCAAGCTCAAGTCGCACTGAGACCCGCCGGCCGATGCGGCCGTCTTCGGAATCCCTCCTCGACACGATCGCGGCGCTCGCGACCCCGCTCGGCCGATCCGCGCTCGCGATCGTGCGGCTCTCGGGAGACCGTACGCGCGCGATCCTCGCCGCCGTCGCGCCGGAGCTGCCGGATCCCATCGAACCGCGCCGGCCCCATCTCGTCGCGCTGACGCGCGCCGATGGGGAAGTCCTCGACCGCGGCCTCGTCACGCTCTTCGCGGCGCCCGCCTCCTTCACGGGCGAGGACCTGGCGGAGGTCTCGGTGCACGGAAGCCCCGTCGTCGTGGAGCGACTGCTTCGCGCGCTCATCGTCGCGGGCGCGCGGCCCGCGCGGCCGGGGGAATTCACGGAGCGGGCCTATCGGCTGGGGAAGATGGACCTCGTCGAGGCCGAGGCGATCCGCGACCTGATCGAGTCGCGCACGGAGGGGGCCGCCCGAGCCGGCGCGAAGCGGCTGGCCGGGGCGCTCTCCGCACGGCTGGGGAAAGCGCGCGAGGACCTCCTCGCCGCGTCCGCCGGCCTGACGGCGACGATCGATTTCGCGGAGGACGTCGGGGAGGCGGTGGACCCGTCGGTTGCCGCCCGCCTGCGTTCGGCGCGGGACGTTCTCGCCCGCCTCGCCGCGAGCTACGAGACGGGACGACTCCTGTCGGCGGGATGCCGCGTCGTGATCCTCGGGAAGCCCAATGCCGGCAAGTCGACGCTCTTCAACGCGCTCGTCGGCACCGCGCGCGCGATCGTCACGGAGGTGCCCGGCACCACGCGAGACACACTCGAGGCGACGATCGACGTCGCCGGCGTGCCGGTCGACCTGGTCGACACCGCGGGACTGCGGGAGACCGACGATCGCGTCGAGCGCATCGGCGTCGAGCGCGCGCGGGAGGAGGGGGAGAGGGCCGCCGCGATCCTGTACGTCTACGACGCGTCGGAAGGCTGGACGGACGCCGACCGCGGGGCGGTGGCGGCGCTCGACGGCCGGCCGGTCGCGATCGTCGCGAACAAGATCGATCGCGTCGCCGGGGGAGGCGCGACTGCCGTGGAGGATCTTCCCGCGCGACTCACTCTCTGCGGCCTCGCGCCGGACGCCGGCGCAACCCTGCGGTCGCTCCTGGAGCGCACGATCACGCCCGGTCTCTCGAGCGACGCGACCGCCGAGATCCTCGCCTCGGTGCGCCAGCGCGACCTCGTCGAGCGGGCCCGTTTCGCCGCCGACGAGGCGCTCCAGGCGCTCGATCGGGGCGTGTCGCCGGAATACGTCGCCACGCACGTCGATTCCGGCCTGGCGGCGCTCGCCGACGTCTTCGGCGAGACGACGTCGGAAGAAGTTCTCCAGCGGATCTTTGCGACTTTCTGCATCGGCAAGTGATGAACAGACGCCTGGAAAAAGGGGACAGATCTATTTTCGGCACTTGTACTGCGCAACGGACTTGCCGGACCATCGCCACATCGCGCCGCGTGGATGGCAAAGCGGGATTCCACGGGTGATGACCGAAATGAAGTTCGACGTCCTCGTCATCGGCGCCGGCCATGCCGGCTGCGAAGCCGCGCACGCCGCCGCGCGCATGGGCCTTTCGACCGCGCTCGTCTCGGGAGACCTGCGCGCCACCGCGCGCATGTCGTGCAACCCGGCCATCGGCGGCCTCGCCAAGGGCCAGCTGGTCAAGGAAGTCGATGCGCTCGGCGGCCTGATGGGCCGGCTCGCGGACCGCGCCGGCATCCAGTTCAAGATCCTCAACCGCTCCCGCGGCCCCGCGGTCTGGGGACCGCGCGCGCAGTGCGACAAGGCGCTGTACTCGCGGCTCGCCGCCGAGACCCTGTCCGAAGTCCCCAACCTCACCCGCATCGAGGCGATGGTCGAGGACCTGATCGAGGATCGGGGTCGCGTCGCCGGGATCGTCACGGGGACGGAGGAACGCATCTCCGCCGCGGCGGTTGTCGTGACGACCGGAACCTTCCTCCGCGGCCTCATGCACACGGGGGAACGGCAGACTGCCGGCGGCCGCGTCGGCGAGATGGCCGCGGTCGGCCTTTCTGCGGCGCTGGCGCGCGCGGGACTCCGCCTCGGCCGATTCAAGACGGGCACGCCGCCGCGGGTCCGTCGCGACACCGTGGACTACGACCTCTGCGTGCCGCAGCCGGGCGACGATCCGCCGGTCCCCTTCTCCTTCCGGACGAGCGCGGGGGAGCTGCCGGCGCGTCAGGCGCTCTGCTGGCTGACCGGCACGAACGAGCGCGTCCATGAGCTCATTCGCGCCAACCTGGATCGCAGCCCGATGTACTCGGGGCGGATCTCCGGGATCGGCCCACGGTACTGCCCGTCCGTCGAAGACAAGGTCGTCAAGTTCGCCGACAAGGACCGGCACTCGATTTTCCTGGAGCCCGAAGGGTGGGACTCCGAGGAGATCTACATCAACGGGCTCTCGACGTCGCTGCCGGAAGAAGTGCAGCGCGCGATCCTGCGCGAGATCCCGGGATTGCAGCGCACGAAGATGATCCGGCCGGGATACGCGGTCGAGTACGACTTCTCGTTTCCGGACCAGCTGCAGGCGACGCTCGGCGCGCGCGACGTGCCCGGCCTTTTTCTCGCCGGGCAGATCAACGGGACTTCGGGGTACGAGGAGGCCGCGGCGCAGGGGATCTGGGCCGGAGTGAACGCCGCCCTCGCGGTCCGCGGAGAGGAACCGTTTCTTCTCGACCGCTCCGAAGCGTACGCGGCGGTTCTCGTCGACGACCTGACGACGAAGGGCCTCGAGGAGCCGTACCGTCTCTTCAGCTCGCGCGCGGAATACCGTCTGCTGCTCGGCGTCGACTCGGCGATTCCCCGACTCATGCCGTACGCGTTGCGGCTCGGGCTCGTCACGCCGGACGAGTACGCTCGCGCGATGCGCTCGGAGGAGCGCGTGCGCGACGCCGACGGCCGCCTCGCGTCGTGGAACGTCCGCCCGGATCGGACGACACAGGAGTCGTTCCAGGAGCTGTTCGGCATCCGGCTCGAAGAGCCGACAACGATACATAAACTACTGAAAAGACAAGACTTATCCCATCGTGATCTCGCGCGCTATGCCCCCGAGGCGTTCGCCGGGCTGACGGCAGAAGAGCTCGCGATCCTGGAAACGCGGATTCGCTACGAGGGATACATCCGACGCGAGCAGGATCGACTCGAGCGGTTGAAGCCGCTCGAGAGCCGGCGGATCCCGGACGGGTTCGACTACCGGGACATCCCCGGCCTTTCCCGCGAGGTCGTGGAGAAGTGCTCGCGGCGGCGACCGCGAACGGTGGGCGAGGCCGGTCGCATCCCGGGCGTGACGCCCGCGGCCGTCGCGATAATCTGCGCGCATGCCGCCCGCGAACGGGCAAACGAAACCTCTCCCCCCTGAAGAGTTTCGCGACCTTCTCCAGAGCGCCCTGCCGCAGTTCCCGCTCGAACTGACCGACGCTCGCCAGGACCGCCTCGCGCGCTTCCTCGCCGAGCTCGATCAATGGCGGCGGCGCGTCAACCTCACGGGACGGCTGACAGCGCCGGAGCTCGTCTCGCACGCACTCGAGTCGCTCGTCGGCGCGGAGCTGCTCACGCCGCGGAGCGTAGTCGTCGACGTCGGCACGGGCGGCGGATTCCCCGGCGTGCCGCTGGCGATCGTTCGTCCCGACGTCGCGCTGACCTGGCTGGAGCCGCGAGAAAAACGCGCCGCTTTCCTCCGGCACGTCGCCCGTGCGCTGCCGGTGCCCAACGCGGTCGTTCGCACGGCGCGCACCGGTGACTTGGAGGCGTCCGAGTTCGATTTCGCGACCTGTCGCGCCGTGGCGCTGGATGCCCTGGGCGCGGTCCCCTTTCTCCGGCCGGGAGGCCTCCTGCTTCTCTGGACCACCCGATCGAAGACTGTCCCGGCGACCGGGAGCCTGCAGCTCGAGCGGATTTTGCCGCTTCCGCAGAGCCGTCAAAGAATCGTGGCCGTGTTCCGCCATGGCTGAGCTCGCTGAGCCGACGTTCCACGTGGAACGTCGACCCGGCGACAATCGAAGAGAGAGGCTTGCCGGAGCGGGGCGCTTTCCATTTCCTCGTTCCGGCTCCAGAATGCAAAAAGATGGGGCGCGTCGTCGCAATCGCGAATCAAAAAGGGGGCGTGGGCAAGACGACGACGGCCATCAATCTCGGCGCGGCCCTGGCCGCCTTCGACCGGAAAGTGGTCCTGGTCGACTTCGATCCGCAGGCGAACGCCACCTCCGGACTGGGCCGCAGCGGTCAGGCAAACGGGGCCACCGCCTACGACGTCCTGCTGGGTGCGGATCCCCACCTCGCGCTCCAGGACTCCGGATTTCCGAACCTGTCGCTGCTGCCGTCCGGTCGTGACCTCGTCGGCGCCGAGATTGAGCTGGTGAACCAGGAGGGCCGCGAAAACCGGCTCCGAACGGCGCTCGACGCGATCCGGAACGAGTTCGACTACGTGTTGGTGGACTGTCCGCCGTCGCTTTCGCTCCTGACCGTCAACGCGCTGACCGCGGCGGACTCCGTCCTCATCCCGCTCCAGACGGAGTACTTCGCGCTCGAGGGCCTGACGGAGCTGATGGAGTCGATCGACCGCGTTCGCCACTCTTTCAACCCGGGTCTCGAGGTCGAAGGCATCCTGCTGACCATGTTCGACGAGCGCACGAACCTGGCCCGTCAGGTCCAGGCGGACATCCGGAGCCACTTCGGGGCGCTGGTCTACAAGACCGTCATCCCGCGGAACGTGCGCCTGGGCGAGGCCCCCTCGTTCGGGAAGCCCGTTCTGGCGTACGATGTCAAATCCCGGGGCGCCGAGTCGTATCTGGCTCTGGGGCGAGAAGTTCTGCGAAAGAAGGAGGCTCGATGAGCCAGAAGCAGGCTCTGGGGCGCGGGCTCTCCGCGTTGCTGCCGGGCCGCGACGACGTTCCACGGGAAACAGGGGCCCGGGAGGTCGACATCGGGCACCTGGTTCCGAATCGGTATCAGCCCCGGCGGGACTTCTCGGAGGCCCGGCTGGCCGACCTGGCCGCCTCCATCCGGGAGCAGGGAATCGTCCAGCCCATCGTGGTCACGCCGCGAGGCGACAAGCTCGAGATCGTGGCGGGCGAGCGCCGCTGGCGGGCCGCCGGCCTGGCGGGCCTCACCCGGGTTCCGGTCGTTTTCCGCCAGAAACAGACGGAAACCGAGCTGCTGGAGGTCGCGCTCGTCGAGAACCTCCAGCGGGAGGACTTGAACCCACTGGACGCGGCGGAGGCCTACGCCCGGCTGAAAGACGAGTTCCGGATGTCCCACGAGAAGATCGCGGACCGGGTCGGCAAGGACCGGACGACGATCACGAATGCACTGCGTCTCCTGAAGCTTCCCTCGACCGTTCGGGACCGCATCCGATCCGGGCTTCTCTCGGGAGGACACGCCCGCGCCCTCGCCGCGCTCGCATCGGCGGACGACCAGGAACGGCTGGCCGAGGAAGTCGTACGCCGCGCGCTCTCCGTCCGCCAGACCGAAAAGCGGGTCGCGACGATCAGCGGACCGGATAAGCTGAAGCGAGAACGCCGTCGAGATCCGTTTACCCGGGATGCCGAGGAAAAACTGTCCCGACACCTCCAGACGCGAGTGCGGATCGCCCGGCGGCGCCGGGGAGGCCGGATCGAGATTGCCTTCGGGTCGGAGGACGAGTTGATCGGTTTGTACGAACGGCTCTCACGAGCCTGAATCCGGGGGAATCAACCGAGGCGGATCGAGTCGAGGCGGATCGAACCAGGAAGGAAGGGTCCATGCGGGGAAAGGAAGAAGCGACGCTCAATGGGTTTCTGGATCGCGGCAGCCACCTGACCGGCGACCTGAAGTTCGAGGACGGATTCCGGATCGACGGGAAGTTCGAGGGGAAGATCACCTCCGGCAACGAGCTGATCATCGGCGAGAACGCGGACGTCGAGGCCGACATCAAGGTCGAGCGGCTGACGGTCAACGGCTCGCTCAGGGGGAATGCGATCGCCACCGAGAGAATCGAGCTTCACCCGAAAGCCCGCGTCCTCGCGGATTTGACGACGCCGGCGCTCGCGATCGAGGAGGGCGCCTTCTTCCAGGGCTCCTGCAAGATGGGGCAGGAGGCTCCGTCCAACGTGGTCGGGATGCCCGCGCCCGCTGTTGGCGACCGACATCACAGCTAAACTATTGAAAATAAAGA
>JBKPMI010000468.1:0-11835 GCA_046732075.1 Acidobacteriota bacterium
AGACAGCCAGTAGACCTCTCCCCGGAAACGGCGGGGAGCGCGGCGTGCGGCCTCCTCCCGCCAGGCCACGAGCCGCGGACAGCGCCGGCAGGAGATCACCCGGGTTTCGAGACGGCGGAACGCGGCGACGGGATCGGTCAGTGTCGTGAGTACGTCGCCGTCAGCGTCGCCTTTTCGAGGACGTGGCCGCGCATCGCCTGGAGAAGGTCCTCGCGGGTCGCGCCCGCCGCGAGCCCGAGTGTCGCGTCGAGCGCGTGGAGCGTGAACACGTAACGGTGCGTGCCGCGGGGCGGACAGGGACCTCCCCAGCCGATCTTGCGGAAGTCGTTCCTCCCCTGCCGGCCGCCGCCGGCGATTTCGGGGGTCGCGGGGATCCCTTCCGGAAGCCCCGCCGCGGACGGCGGCAGGTCGAAAACGACCCAGTGCACCCAGAGCCCCGACGGCGCGTCCGGGTCGTCGCAGGTCAGAGCGAAACTCTTTCCTCCGTCGGGCTTCCCGGTCCAGGAGAGCTCGGGCGACGTGTCCTCTCCGTCGCAGGTGTGCTTCGCCGGGATCCGGCTCCCCTCGGTGAACGCCGGACTGCGAAGCTCCAGGGCCACGGGACCGCCGCTACTTCTTCGCCGGGAGCGCCGGCGGCACTCCCATCTCCCGCCAGCGCTTCTTGTTCTCTTCCCACTCCTCGAGGGCGCGCTTGCGGTTCACCGCGGCGGCCGCGGCGCGGGCGTCGTCGTCGTTCGGAGCCTCCGGCGCTGGAGACGGCTTTTCGTTCGCTTCCGCCATGAGCCAATTGTACGAAAGCTATTGAATGACCAGGATTCCCTGCATCCCGCGGTGCTGCTCGGGGTCGCCGCCGCACTCGTTCTGCGTGCAGCTGAACGGGTGGGACCCGCGTTGAAACGCAAGCGGGGTAAACCACGGAATCACGAAGTCGTGGCCGGGCGAGATGTCGTCGCTCGCGGGCAGGCCGAGGTCCGAGATCCCGGAGAAGCCGTGGCGCGGGTTCGGAGTCCCGGGCGTGTCCACGTTGTGAAACACGAGCGTGTACGTCGTCCCGACAGTCAGCATCAGAGCCGGCGAGTTCGGCCCCCCGGGTGAAAAGTCCCAGGCCTTCACGTTGATCGTGACCGTCTGCGGCTGCGGGACGGGCTCGTCCTCGGCGCCCGCGACGAAGCTCGGATCGGTGGTCGCGTTGTCGATGACGGCGGCATAGGTGAAGAGCGGGATCGCGGCGTTGCCGCTGTCCACGACCGCGAACGCGTTCGTCGTCACTCGTCCGCCCTGCCCGACGGCGTCGAAGATGCGGTTGATCTGCGTGCCCGCGCGCGGCCCGAGCGCCACCGTCTGCACACCGAGGAGATCCGCTCCGTCGAAGAGCCGCACCGTCGCCGTCACGCCGGCGTCGTTCCCGTTGTAGAGGCCCACGTTCGTCCGGAAGAGCCCGTTCGCGAGCGACGTCAGCACCGAGACGGCATGCGCCTCCGACGAGCGGAGGCCCGGGACGAACATGCCGACCGTCGGAACCGGGGCCGTCGAGTACAGCCGGCTCGTGACGCGGACCGACGTGCCGCTGCTCGTGAGCTCCACGGCCCCCGCCGAGGAGGGCGCGTCGAACGCGGTCGCGACGAAGTCGTCGAACGCGCGCGACTCCCGGGGCGCGAGCGTGAACGTCGCCTGCGGCGCCGCGGCCGGACAGGTCCCCAGGAAACAGCGATACACCGCCGTGACCGAAACCGGCAACGTGTAGGACGTGTTGAACACGCGCACGTCCGAAAAGAAGGGCGCGGCGGCGGTTCCCGGCGGCAGCGAGGCCACCGCCGGGAGCGTCACTGTTTCCGCGATAAGAAGCGGCGAGATCGCGAGCAGGAGAAGGGCGAGAGCGATCGATCTGCCCACGGCCTCCATTAGACGACGGCCGGAGGCCGCCGTTTACGGCTTTCCCACCCCGGCCCTACTGCGCGATCTGAATATTCCCAGCGAAGCCGTGCCCCGTGCCGCAGAAGATGTCGCAGACGAAGACGTGCGACCCCACTTGATCCGCGGTCGGCCGGATCGTCTGCACGATCTCCGCCGCGCCCGGCGAGAGCGCCGCCCCGGAAAGGCCGATTCCGGGCAGCCCGGAGAAACCGTGAGTGACGTCGAGAGTCTTCATGTGGACCTCGTACGTCTGGCCGACGTGCATCACGAAGCTGGTGCCTCCGCCGTCGAAACTCCACTTGAACTGCTCTGCGGTCAGGTTGACGACGACGGTTGCGGCAGTCGTCGGAGTCGGTGTCGGCGTCGGGCTCGGCGGGGCAGAGCCCGGCGGTGTGGCCGTGGGAGCCGGGTCGCCCGCCGGAAGCGCGGCGTCCGGGTCGCCGGCCACGAAGCTCGAGTCGGCGGTCACGTTGTCGATGACAGCGGCGTAGGCGAACAGCGGGGCCGCGGCGCTGCTGCTCTCCACCACGGCGTAGGCGTTCGTCGTGACGACCGCGCCCTGGCCGAAGACGTCGAAGATCCGGTTCAACTGCGTTCCCGACCGCGGACCGACGATCACGGTCTGCGACCCGAGCAGCGCGCTCCCCTGGAACAGGCGGATGGTCGCCGCCACGCCCACGTCGTTGCCGTTGTAGAAACCGATGTTGGTGCGAAAGGCGCCGTTGGCGAGCCCGGGCAGAACGGACGCGAAATGCGCGTCCGACGCCTTCACGCCTGGCACGAACATTCCGTTCGTGCCGCCGGCGGCCGCCGGGGAGAAGAGCCGGCTCGTCACCCGGAGGTCGCCACCCGAGCTCGTGAACTCGACGGCTCCCGCGGTCGACGGCGTGTTGAACGCCGACTGGATCATGTCGTCGAAGGCGCGGGACTCGCGGGGTCCGACGGTGAACTGCACCTGCGGCGCCGCCGCGGGGCAGGGTCCCAGGAAGCAGCGGTATACCGCGGTGACGCCGACCGGCGCCGTGTACGAGGTGTTGAACACCCGGACGTCCGAGAAGAACGGGCTGGCGGCGGAGCCGACCGGCAGCGAGGTCACCGCCGGGACCGTCAGCGTTTCGGCGCGGGCGCCGACCGAGAAAAGGAGCGCCAGGGCGGAGATTGCGGACAGCTGTCGCAGAGCGACCAGGGTTTTCATGATGTTTTCTCCGGGAGGGGTTTTAGTTGATGTGCAGCGTGCCCCGCATGGTCGTCGGGTGAACCGTGCACCAGAATTCGTAAGTCTGGCCCCGCGCGGACGCGGGCGCCGTGAACGTGACGGTGTAGGTGGCGGCGGGATGACCCGGAGATCCGTATCCGTCTCCCTCATCCGCCGTCGTGATGTTGTTGGAACCCTGGATTCCCAGGGCAGGAATGCCCGAGAAACCGTGGCTCCCCTGTCCCGACTCGAAGAAGAGGGTCGTCGCGGTGCCCGCGGTCGCCTGGATCGGCGTGCCGGTCCCGGGGCTGTACATGTAGTTGGAGAGCGAGACGTCGATCCTCTCCGAGGTCGGGCCCGGTGACGCGGGCGCCGGGACGTCTTCCTCGCCGGACACGAAGCTCGAGTCGGCCGTCGCGTTGTCGATGACGGCGGCGTAGGTGAAGAGGTCCGCGTTGGAGCTGTTCGCCGTGACGACCGCGAACGCGTTCGTGGTCGTCATCCCGGCCTGCCCGACGACGTCGAAGATGCGGTTGACCTGGGTGCCGGCGTGAGGTCCGAGGGTCACCGTCTGCGAACCCAGGAGGGTCGTGCCGTTGAACAGCTGGATCGTCGCGGTGACGCCGGAGTCCTCTCCGTTGTAGACGCCGATGTTCGTCCGGAAGGCGCCGTTCGAGAGACCCGGCAGCACCGTCACCGGATGCGCGTCCGAGTTCTTCAGCCCCGGCACGAACATGCCGTTGGTTCCGCCGCCGGCCGCCGGCGAGTAGAGGCGGCTCGTCACGCGGATGAGATCTCCGGAGCTCGTCATCTCCACGGCTCCCGCGGTCGACGGCGTGTGGAAGGCCGACTGGATCATGTCGTCGAACGCGCGCGATTCGCGGGGGGCGAGCGTGAAGGTGATCTGCGGCGCCGACGCCGGACACGATCCCAGGAAGCAGCGGTACACCGCGGTGACGTTCGCCGACGTCGTGTACGACGTGTTGAACACGCGCACGTCCGAGAAGAACGGGCTTGCGGCAGCTCCAACCGGCAGCGACGTCACGGCCGGCAGGGTCAGGGTGTCGGAAAGAAGCGGCGGCGCAAGGAGGAGGGCGAGCGCCGCCGCCGGGATGAGTCGAAGAAGAGTGGCCGAATGGGACTTGTTCATCGTTGTCTCCGCGGGCAGTGTATGGCCGCGAAAACGCCGCGCTCCGGGTTTAACGCGCCTCTAAGCCGCAGGCCGAACCGCTCGTATTATTCTGGGCCACCGTGACTTCGCGCTCCCCGGAACTCGAGCTCCTGCGCCGGGGCGCCGTCGACGTGATCGAGGAGGAGGAGCTCGCCCGGCGGATCGAGCGCCGGCGCCTGACCGTCAAGGTCGGATTCGATCCCTCCGCGCCGGACATCCACCTCGGGCACACCGTCGTCCTCCGCAAGATGAAGCACTTCCAGGACGCCGGGCACCGCGTCGTCTTCGTGGTCGGCGACTTCACCGGGATGATCGGGGATCCGTCGGGGCGCAAGGCGACGCGGCCCCAGCTCTCCCGCGAGGAGATCGAGGCAAACGCTGCGACCTACACGCGGCAGGCGTTCCACATCCTCGACGCGAACAAGACCTCGGTCGAGTTCAACAGCTCGTGGCTCTCGCCTCTCGGCGCGGAGGGATTCATCCGCCTCGCGGCGAAGGTCACGGTCGCCCGGATCCTGGAACGCGACGACTTCCAGAAGCGGTGGGCGGCGCGTCAGCCCATCGCGCTCCACGAGCTCTTCTATCCGCTCGCGCAGGGCTACGACTCCGTGGCGCTGAAGGCCGATGTCGAGCTCGGCGGAACCGACCAGCTCTTCAACCTCCTCGTCGGCCGCGACCTGATGCGCGAACAGGGGCTCGAGCCCCAGATCGTGATGACGCTGCCGCTCCTCGTCGGGACCGACGGCACCGAAAAGATGTCGAAGTCGCTCGGCAACGCGATCGGTATCGAGGAGCCGCCGGCCCAGATCTACGGCAAGCTGATGTCCATTCCAGACCGGCTGCTGTGGAGCTACTTCGAGCTCCTGACCGACGTCCCTTCCGACGAGATTACGAATCGCCGCCGCTCCGTCGAGAAGGAGGGCGCCAACCCCCGCGACGTCAAGGCGGAGCTCGCGCGCCGGATCACGTCCGATTTTCACGGACCGGAGGCCGCCGCGCGCGCGGAAGAGGACTTCCGGCGCGCGTTCTCGAAGGGCCAGATGCCGGAGGAAATCGACACCCGCGAAACGTCCGCCACCGAGAACGGAACGGCCGCGCGGGCACTCGTCGCCGTCGGCCTCGCGGGATCGATGCGCGAGGCGCGGCGCAAGATCGCGGAGGGGGCGCTCTCCGTCTACGGCGCGGGGGGCGAGGCGCGCGAGGTCCGGGATTCCGAGGAACGCCTGGCCGCGAAAGAGCCGACGGTGCTGCGTCTCGGAAGGAAGTTCGTTCGCGTCGTCTGGAAATAGAGATCGGTTCGAAGTCCCCGATCAGTCGCGACTCTTGAACCGGGACGCCTCGATCGGGAACTCGCCCCGGGACCCGGCTCCCGAGCGCAGAAAGAGCGCCAGCCCGATCAGCAGGAACGCGAGGATTCCCTGCAGCGAAACGAACGCCGCGAGCTTCAGGATCGCGAAGCCGGGATGGACGAAACGCACCAGCCAGCCGGCACCCTCGTCGAGCGCGGCCGAGACGAAGGCGCCCACGATGATGAGGACGCGCGTGCGGCGGGAGTACGGCGCGAAGATGAGGAGGTGCGTCAAGAGCAGCATCACGAGCGCCATCATTGGAAGGTGCGCGTGCGTGACTTCGAGCATCGCCCCGGCCGTGCGCGGCGCGCGGAAGTCCGCCTCGGATCCGAGGTAGTAGGAAGCGACCGAGGCAGGCGTGAAGCCGAGGCGCGTGACGAAGATCGCGAGATTCGTGATCCAGAAGAGCGCGAGGAGCCCGATCGCCAGGCCGAGGGTCAGGCGCATGAGCGGCTGACCCTGGTATCCCCCGCGCTCCAGGTACTTCACGGCGTTGGCGAGGAGATCACGTTGTGGATCGCCACCACCCGCCGGACGGCGTCGGCAATCGCCCGGGTGGTCAGCGTCGCGCCCGTGACGTGCGCGAGACCGCGGCCCACGACGAGCTCGGGGTCGAGCCGCTTTCCGGCGAAGAGCCCCAGCCAGCGGGGGCGCGGGAGGTAGTCCTCGGGCTCGCCGAACGCGACGACCTCGACCGCTCCGACGGCGCCGTCGGGCCGGATCGTGACGAGGATCGTCTCGGGCATCGTCCGGACCGTGTGCGTGTCGAAGTACGCCGTTCCGAGGAGCCCGTGCGGGCCGTGCCCGATGTACGCGACGACGAGCCCGGAGTCGACCTTTGCGCGCGCGAGGCCCGCCGCCTTCTCCCGCTGTGCGTCCGTCAGGAAAAAGGTCTTTCTTTCGACCGTCGCGGGCGGGGGAAAGGCGCGCGCCAGCGCCTGCTCCCGCGACGAGTAGACCGGGACCGCGCGCGCGATCGCCCCCGCGCCCGCGAGAACGACGAGCGCGGCGAGCGCGGCGCGGGCTCCGATCGCCCGTCTCAGAACAGCCACCCGAGGGCCAGGTTCCACCGGTCGACGCCGGTCGAGGCCTCGTTCCTGTAGTCCTGGTAGTCGAGCTTCACGACCACCTGCGAAATCGGACGGAACTGGACCCCGATCGTCAGCAGCCGCACGTCGTTCCCGGGATTTGCGATGAAGCCCGCAGGAACCTCGTCCTGCGTGTTGTAACGCTCCCAGCGGGCGAACGGGACGAAAGACGCCCGGCCGCCCCGAGGGAAGAGGACGTCGTAACCGGCCTCGACGTAGCTCCCGGTGAACTTCCGGGGCACCGACTCGTCCCCCGAGAGTCCGTTGAGCGCGTTGATCTCTCGGGCGTCGCGGATCGTTCCGCGGGCGGTGAGCGCGCGCACCTGGATCCCGCGCCACCGCCACTCGGCGTGGGCGTCCCACAACGTGACCCGGCCGTCGAAGGCGGCGCCGTCGACTTCCCTTCCCTGCGCCGAGTTCCCGCTGTACCCGGACGCGCCGACGAGCAGCCCCGGAACTGCGACGAAGTCGAGTCTTCCCGTGACCGCGAAGTCCTCGGCGCGCGCATTCGAGCCGCCCTGCCTCCCCTCGTGGAGCGGCTCCTCCCCTTCGAAGCCGGCGGCGTCGAGTCCGTCGACGAGATAGGCGCGATACGAGAACGGCCCCGCGTCGCCGAAGACGCCGAGGCCGAGCTCGCGCCACGTGCTCGGGAGGATCCGGTCCTCGACGTCGGGGCGCCGCGCGCCCAGGAAGACCGGTGGCTCGTGCAGCTCGTTGACGAAGCCGACGGGCAGGAGAACCAGTCCGGCGCGCAGGTTGACCTCGCGGCGGATCAGGTAGTCGAGATACGCGAACTCGACCGAGACCTCGCCCTTTTCCTCGTCCCCCTCTCCGGTGGTCGCGTGCTCGTACTCGATCTCGGAGTTGAAGAGGAAGTGATCGTCGAACTTGTAGCCGAAGTAGAAGACGGCGCGGGCAAGGTCGATCGAGTCGGTCCGCCCGGACGGCTCACCGCCGTCCGTCCTCTTGTCGAAGTTCTGGTAGATCGCCTCGCCGTAGCCCCCGATCGAGACGCCGCGCGTGACGCCGTAGACCTTGGAAGCCGCGGGCCCGAGGCCGAACGATCCCCGGCTCCCCGACGCCTCCGGAGCCTTCTCGGGAGCGGTCGATTTCAGGTTCTCGATCTCGCGCGTGAGCACGTCGATCTGGCGCCGCAGCTCTTCGACCTGAGCGCGGATCGCCTCGTCCGAAGACGACGAAAGACGGTCCAGGCGCTGCTGCAGCTCCTGGACCTGCTTCTCGAGCTCCCGGAGCCGATCGGGCTGCTGGGCGGATGCCGCGGCAGCGAGGGCGAAGACCACGAGCGCGATCCCGAAGAAACGAATCCCTTTCAAACGAACCTCCTGAAGCGCGGGAACGTCCGGCTGGGAACCAATTGCCAGCCCCGCCCGCGCGGAACGACGTAGAGAGCCGCGATCCCACGCCGGTCGGCGAACGCGATCCCGCGCGCCGGGCCCAGGACGAAGAGCGCCGTCGAGAGGGCGTCCGCGCGGACGCCCGTATCCGCCAGCACGGTCACCGACCCCGCGAACGCCACGGGAGCGCCGGTCCGGGGATCGACGATGTGACCGGGACGCTCGGACTGCGAGGACGTCGACACCGAGCCGTCTTCCGACGGGAAGCGGGCGAGCTCGCGCGCGGACCCGGAGCGCGGCTCGGCCACGCCCACCGTGCCGATTTCCGGAAGGCGCTCCGTCCCGAACAACGAGATCTGGCCGCCGAAGTTGAGACGGGCGGCCGCGACTCCGCGGGAGCGCAGCGCGGAAAGCGCGCGGTCGAGCCCCTCTCCCTTCCCGAATCCGCCGGTGTCGATCGCCGCGCCCGGCGACGTGAACGACAGCGTCCGGTCACTCGGGTCGAGCCGCACCTTCGTCCAGCCCACCGCGCCGGGTCGGGCGGCGCCCGGCTCCGCGCGCGTGACTGCGCCCACCGACGGATCGAACGCGCCCTCGGTCTCCCGCGCGAGATCGAAAGCCCGCGTGAGACTTGCCCACGTCTCCGGCGAGAGGGCGAAGGGACGTCCGGCCATGTTCGCGCGCGACACTTCGGACTCCGGTTTCCAGTTCGACAGCCGTGCCTCGACGCCGTCCACGGCCTCGAAGGCCGCGGCGACCGCCTCCTCGGTCGTCGGCGCGTCCGCCCCGCGAGCGTCGATCTCGAGGATCGTTCCCATCGCGTATCGCGCGCGGACGACGCGGGCCGGGCCTTCCCCGGGACGCGCGACGCTCCCCGGCGAAGACAGGGTGGAGAGGAGTCCCCCTCCGATAAGAACGAGACTCAGTCTCAACAGGCGCGGGCGAGCCGTGACCGGCGGCCGAAGGGGATACACGTCAGTGGACCAGGTGAGGCCGGCGTCCCGACGGCTTCGGACGCTCGGAGACAGCCTCTGCCCCTTCCGCGGCGCTCACCGCGCGGGGACGGCACTGGCGGCAGATGCCGCGCATCTGATGGCTGTGCGATAGCGCCAGGAACCCGTAGCGCTCGCAGACGTCGTCCTGGAGGCTCTCGATGCGCGGCTCGAAGAACTCGATGACCCGGCCGCACTCGTTGCAGATCAGGTGATCGTGGTGCTCGCCGGCGCGGAGGCGCTCGTAGCGGTACCCCATCTCCCCGATCCGGACGCGCCCCACGATGCCGGAGTCGACCAGGAGCTCGAGCGTCCGGTAGATCGTGGCGCGCGAAATCTTCTTTCCGCGGGCCCGGAGACGGACGAGGATCTCGTCGGCCTCGACGTGCTCATGGCGAGCGAAAAGCTGGTCGAAGACGGCCTGGCGCTCGGCCGTCAGCTTCAACCCCCGTCGCTCCAGATACTTGCGGAAGATGTCCCGTTCTCGGGTTCTCATGCGATTGCGACTCAGTCTCAGTTGCAGTATTCTGCACGGCCCCGGGGGTTGTCAACCCCGGGTTGGAGGGACGGACCCGGATCATGTGGCAGGGATTCACCATCGCGCTGCGGGAGGGTATCGAGTCCTTCCTGATCGTTGCGCTCACGCTTTCGTATCTCCGGCGGACCGGCCGCGCGGCGCTCTCGCGCGCCGTGTACCTCGGGATCGCGGTGTCGGTGGTGGTCTGCGGGGCCGCCGGATACCTCTTCTCGGAGGCGGGCAAGAAGCCGCTCTGGGAGGCGATCCTCGCGCTCACCGCGGCCGCGCTCGTCGGCAGCCTGCTCGTCTACATGAAGCGCGTTTCGTCGCGGATGAAGACCGACATCGAGAACCGCCTCGAGACGCAAGCCCGGGGCTTCTCGGTTCAGAGGGCGTTCTGGGGCGTCTTCGGATTCACGCTTCTCATGATCCTGCGCGAGGGGATGGAGACCGCGCTCCTCGTCGCGACCGCGCTCTTCCAGATGCGGTCGGCGGCGGTCGTCGAGGGCCTCGCCCTCGGAGTCGCCGCGGCGATCCTGATTGCGTTCGCGTGGACGCGCCTGGGCCGCGGCGTCGACCTCCGCGGGCTTCTGAACGTGTCCGCGATCTTCCTCGCGATCTTCCTCGTCCAGCTCCTGCTCTACGGCGTCCACGAGATGTCCGAGGCCGGCGTGCTGCCGGCGTCGCAGACCATCCACGACGCGACCGAGATCCTCGGACCCGACGGCAAGGTCGGCCACCTGCTCGCCTATTCGCTGGCGATCGTCCCGACGCTATGGCTCGTGGGCCTCTGGTGGAAGCGCCGCAACGGACGCGAGTCGGTCGCCGGAACGCGCAGCGCGGCGTAGATAAGGTGACGGGTGCAGGGGTGACGCCCTGTCCCCGTTACGGACCCCCGGTCCCTCAGCGCGCCGCGGCCTGACCCGAACGCAGCATCGCTTCCAGGACCGGCTGCGACACGCCGGCCGCGCGAAGGGATTGAACGTCGGACGTCGTCAGGTGGTAGTTGACGTTGTCCGTGCGAATCTTCGCGATCAGGAACTCGTCGGAGCGTCCGGCCTCCTTCAACCGGAGAATTTCCGCGTAGGACTTCGCGGCCGGGACGGGCGCGGTATCGCCCGCGACCACCGGCTGGTCCGGCACGAGCGTGGCGAGCGGCGCCGGAGTCGGAACGTTGATCGGTAGTGCCGTCGGCGGAGGCGGGCTCGGCGGAGCCGGGTTCGGATTCGGAGCCACCGGAGGCGCGGTCCCGGTCCGGGGTCCGGGGCCCGGCGGGGCGGGAGACTGGCTCGAGGACCGGCAGGCGTAAACCGTGGGGAGGACGGCGAGAAACACGATCCACAACACCCGTGTTTTCATGGCGTTTACCTCGCTCGTCGCGGAATTGTATCGCCGGGCTTGGAACTTGCTATTTTGGAGTGGGAGAGGAGGACACACACCATGAAAGGAACCGGCCTGTATCTCTTCGGCTACTTCCTGCTTCTCGGAGGGATCCTGCTCGCTCTCTGGAAATTCGGAATCCTCGCGTCGATCGGCACGACGTGGATCGCGATCGGTCTCATCATCGCGATCGGTATCGGAATCATGATCGCCGCCGCCACCGGACGGAAGAGTACGATCGAGGTCGACCGCAGTTAGCCCGCTTTACGCCCGGCTGTCCCAGAGAACGTCCGGGATCCCTTTGCTCCGGTTCTCCCAGCGCGCCATGACGAACAGCGCGTCGGAGAGTCGGTTCAGATAGACGATCACCTGATCGCCGACCGCCTCGTTCCGCGAGAGCGCCACGACGAGGCGCTCCGCTCGGCGGCACACGGCGCGCGCCACGTGGAGTTGGGCGGCGCCGCCCGAGCCTCCGGGCAGCACGAAATTTTCGAGCGGCGGCAGGTCCTCGGAGAGCCGGTCGATCCACCGTTCGAGAGCCGTGACGTGGCGGGCTTCGATCCGGGGCACGGGACGCGCGGCCTTGTCCTCCTCGGTCACGCAGAGGTCGCTTCCGAGGTGGAAGAGGTCGTTCTGGATCCCGGCGAGCGCCTCCCCGAGGTTCGGATCCAGCCCGGATGCGATCGCGGCGCCCAGGAAGCTGTTGAGCTCGTCCACCGTTCCGTACGCTTCGACGCGCGGCGAGTCCTTGGGCACCCGATCTCCCGCGCCGAGCGCCGTCGTTCCGTCGTCGCCGGTGCGCGTGTAGACCTTCGTGATGCGCGGCATGACTCAGTCTCCTCCGCCGTCCCGCCTCAAAACTTCACCTCCAGGC
>JBKPMI010000469.1:0-7880 GCA_046732075.1 Acidobacteriota bacterium
ATCAGCGCTCATCCACGCAGCCACCATGGTCACGGCCGGCGTGTACATGGTGACGCGCTGCAACGTCCTGTTCCGGCTGGCTCCCGACGCGATGTACGTCGTCGCGATCGTCGGGGCAATCACCGCGATCTTCGCGGCGATCATCGCGATCGCTCAGAACGACATCAAGAAGGTCCTGGCGTACTCGACGGTATCCCAGCTCGGGTACATGTTCCTGGCCTGCGGCGTGGGCGCGTACGTCGCGGGGATGTTCCACGTCCTGACGCACGCCTTCTTCAAGGCGTGTCTCTTCCTCGGGTCCGGCGCCGTCATCCACGCCCTTCACGGGGAGCAGGACATGCGCCGGATGGGGGGACTCGGCCGCCGCCTGCCGGTCACCTATCGGACCTTCCTCGTCGCGACACTCGCGCTCGCCGGCATACCGCCGCTCGCCGGGTTCTTTTCGAAGGACTCGATCCTGACGGGAGTCTTCGCGGCGCACCATACGGTTCTCTTTTCGCTCGGCCTCGTGACCGCGGGCCTGACCGCGTTCTACATGTTCCGTCTCGTCTCGCTCACGTTTGCCGGCGAGTTCCGCGGCTCCTCGGAGGAATCCGCGCACGTGCACGAAGCTCCGCCGTCGATGACGGTTCCGCTCGTCATCCTCGCCTTTCTCTCCGCGATCGCCGGGTTCGTCGGCCTGCCCGAGGTCTTCGGCGAGCGCGCCAACCGCCTGGCCGCCTTCCTCGATCCGATCTTCCCGGCCATCGGGCCGCATGCCACGGAGACCGGCCACGCCCTTCCCGCAACCACGGAGTGGCTCCTCATGGGGGTCTCGGTCGCGGTGGCCGTCGTCGGAATTCTGATCGCGTGGAACTGGTACGCGAAACGAGCCGGCCGGCCGGCCGAGCGGGCGGCCGCGGCGTTTCCGGCTCTCTATCGGCTGATCGCGGAGAAGTTCCGCATCGACGAGCTCTACGACGTCCTCTTCGTACGGCCGTTTCTCGGACTCGCCCGGATCCTCTGGAAAGTCGTGGACGTCCTCATCATCGATGGGGTCCTCAACGCCGGGGCCTTCATCGTCGAGCTCGTCGGCGACGTGCTGCGGTTTCTCCAGACCGGCAACGTTCGCAACTACGCGCTCACATTCCTGCTCGGCATCGTCGCGCTCCTCCTGATCGTGCTGGCGGGATAGGGAATGGCGGGTTTTCTCCAGTCCCACCTGCTGACCGTCGTCGTCTTCCTGCCGACGGCAGCGGCGGCCCTTCTCCTCCTCTTTCCGGAGGGGAGGGGCCGGGAGGCGAAGCTGTTCGCGATCGCCGCTTCGGTGCTCGACCTCGGTCTCGCCCTTCCGCTATGGACCCGCTTCGATGCCTCGTCCGGCGCGTTCCAGTTCGTCGAGCGGACGGAGTGGATTCCGGCCCTCGGAATTTCGTACACGCTCGGAATCGACGGCATCTCGCTCGTTCTCATTCTCCTGACGCTGGTCCTGACGCCCGTCTCGCTCCTCTTTTCCCTTTCTCACGTCGAAAAGAGCGCCCGGGCGTTCTCGATCGCGTTCCTCGTGCTCGAGACCGGGATCAACGGCACTCTCGCGGCTCTGGACCTCGCGCTCTTCTACGTGTTCTGGGAGGTGATGCTGGTCCCGATGTACTTCATCATCGGGATCTGGGGAGGGGCGCGGCGCATCTACGCCGCGATGAAGTTCTTCCTCTTCACCATGGCCGGCAGTCTCCTCATGTTCCTGGCGATCCTCTACCTCGCCATCCGACACCACTCCGTCACGGGGCAGTGGTCATTCCTGCTGTCCGACCTCATGGGGATGGCTTATCCGACGATGGCGATCCAGACCGTTCTGTTCCTGGCGTTCGCGCTCGCCTTCGCGATCAAGGTGCCGGTCTTTCCCCTGCACACCTGGCTGCCGGACGCGCACACCGAGGCGCCCACGGCCGGCTCGATCATCCTCGCCGGCGTCCTCCTCAAGCTGGGCATTTACGGATACCTGCGCTTTGCGCTGCCCCTGTTCCCGCAGGCCGCCGTGCGGTTCGCGCCCTGGCTGGGGGTCCTGGGGGTCATCGGCGTCATCTACGGAGCTCTCGTCGCCTTCGCGCAGAAGGACATGAAACGCCTCGTGGCGTACTCATCGGTCTCGCACCTGGGCCTGGTCGTCATCGGAGTCGGCGCCTTCACGAGCACCGCGTTGAGCGGGGCGGTCCTCCAGATGGTCAACCACGGTCTGTCGACCGGCGCGCTCTTCCTGCTCGTCGGGGTTCTCTACGAGCGGACCCACACCCGCGAAATCGCCGACTATGGCGGAATTGCGGGGATCGTTCCCGTGACGACGGCCCTTTTCCTGGTGGCGACGTTCTCCTCGATCGGCCTTCCCGGTTTGAACGGCTTCGTCGGGGAGTTCCTGATCCTCCTCGGGACGTGGACTTCCGCGCACCGGTGGTGGGCGGTGGCGGCCGCGACCGGAGTCGTTCTGTCCGCGATCTACATGCTCTCCCTCGTCCAGCGGGTCTTCTGGAATCCGGTGACCCGCGACGAGAACCGGAGGCTCCGCGACATCCGACCGAGCGAGCTCGTCGCGGCGGCGACGCTGCTCGTACTGATGGTGTGGATCGGCGTCCGTCCCAACGACGTACTCGACCGGATCCGGCCGTCGGTCGAGCAGGTCCGGCGTTCCGTGAACACGATCCCGATGCAGGCCGGAGCGGTTCGAAGACCGCCCGACCCCGGAGCGCGCCCGTGACGCCGAGCTTCCTGGCGATCGGGCCGAACGACCTGGCGGCCGCCGCGCCCGAGATCTGCCTGGCCGCGGCGGGGTGCCTCCTCGTCCTCCTCGACGCCTTCGCACGGTCGTCCCGCCGGTGGCTCGCCACGCTCGCGCTCACCGCGGTCGCGCTCTCGATTTTTTTTCTCGTGAGAGCGCCCTCCGGCCTTTCGTTCGGCGGGCGCTACGAGACCTCCGACCTGACCTTCGCGGCGGGTCTCTTTGCCGGCGCCTGCGCGGCGGTTGCCATTCTCGTGGCGAAGCCATACCTGAAACGAACCGCCGAGGAGAAGGGCGAGTTCTACGCGCTGCTGCTCTGGGGGCACCTCGGAGTCCTGTTGATGCTGCGCGGGCTCGACCTGCTGGTCGTGTTCATCGGACTCGAGACCCTGTCGCTCTCGTTCTACGTCCTCGCGTCTTTCTTCCGGACGATCCACGCCTCCTCGGAGGCCGGGCTGAAGTACTTCCTGACCGGCGCCTTCGCCTCTGCTTTCACGGTCTACGGGATCGCCATTCTCTTCGGCAAGTCCGGAAGCGTCCGGATCGCGGCGCTCGCGCGGCCGGACCTCGCGACGGACCCCCTCGTCCTCTTCGGACTGCTGCTCATCCTGGTCGGCTTCGGTTTCAAGATGTCGCTCGCCCCGTTCCACGCCTGGGCGCCCGACGTTTACCAGGGAATGCCGACGCCCGCCGTGGCGTACCTCTCGGTAGCGCCGAAAGGCGCGAGCGTGATCGTCCTCTACCGGGTCCTGTCCGCGACGTTCGAGGCCGGGATGCCAGACAAGTTCCGCACCGCGATCGCGGCGCTCGCGATCCTCTCGATGAGCCTGGGCAACGTGGTCGCGCTCGCGCAGCGCGACATCAAGCGCCTGCTGGCGTACTCGGGTATCGCCCACATGGGCTACGTGACGATTGCGCTCGCGGTGTTCGGACGCGACGCGCTCGCCGCCGTGATCGTCTACTTCTTCGCCTACGTCGTCTCGAACGCGGGGGCGTTCGCGGCGGTCGCAGCGCTCTACCAGGACGAGACGAAACCGCACCCGGTCGGGCTGCTCGCGGGAGAGGGACGTCGTTCGCCGTTTGCCTCCGCGGTCCTCGCGCTCTGCCTGTTCTCGCTCGCCGGGATCCCGGCCACGGCCGGGTTCATCGGCAAGTTCTTCGTCTTCAAGGCCGCGATCGAACAGGGTCTGTACGCCCTCGCCGTCATCGGCGTTCTCAACAGCCTGGTGTCGATCGGCTACTACCTGAAGGTCGTCTACGTCCTCTACATGCGCGACCCGGTCGAAGAGACCGCCCCCGCGCCCCTCGCGCTGGCGGATCGCCTCGTCCTGGGGCTGTGCGGGGCCGGCATCCTGGCCCTCGGCATCTTCCCGTCGGGCGTCTGGAACCTGGCGCGGCAGGCCGCCGCGGGCCTTCCTTTCGGACGATGAGCCGCGGACTCCCCCGAACTCCGCGCGAGCCGCGCGACTCCGTGTCGGAAGCGACCGCGGCCCGCCTATCGGTCTACGTTCGAAGTCTCGCCGAGCTCGAGGGCGAGGGACGGGAGCACATCTCCTCCCAGGAGCTCGCCCGGCGCTTTCACCTGAACTCCCCCCAGATCCGAAAAGACCTGGCGACGTTCGGCGAGTTCGGCATTCGCGGTGTCGGCTACGACATCGGGGCGCTCAAGCGGCACCTGATCTCCATCCTGGGTCTCGACCAGGTGCGGCGCGTCGCGATCGTCGGGGCCGGGCGCCTGGGATGTGCGCTCGCGGACTACGGCGGCTTCCGGTCCGGCAACTTCCGGATCGTCGCGCTGTTCGACAACGACCGGGCACGGATCGGTTCCCGCAGCCGCGCCGGCGTGCCGGTTCACGACGTCCGGCGGATGGCGGAAGTGGTCGCCCGGGAGCAGATCGAGATCGCCGTGATCGCGGTGCCCGCCTCCGCGGCTTCCGAGGTCGCCCACCGATGCTGGGAGGCGGGATTGAAGGCGGTCCTGAACTTCGCCCCCGTGCGCCTCGACCCGCCTCCCGAGGCGTTTCTCAAGAACGTCGACCTGAAGATCAATCTCGAGACCCTTTCCTTCTACATCGCGCGTCCACCCGTGAGACCTCCCAAGCTCAAAGGAGAAACGCATGCCTTCCAAGCCGAAGCCGCTTTCCCCGGTCGGCCGCGCCGTCCCCGGCCCGAAGCCCGTCACGCCGGATCGCGGCTCTCCCCGGCCGAAGCCGATCGCGGCTGAGAACCTCAACCCGTACGACTTCGCGCTCCTGCAGTTCGATCGGGCCGCGGACCACCTCGGCCTGGATCCCGGAGTTCGCGCCGTCCTCTCCACGCCGAAGCGGCAGCTGATCGTTTCGATTCCGGTCAAGATGGACGACGGGTCGATCAGCTGCTTTCACGGCTACCGGGTCCAGCACTCGATCGCGCGCGGCCCGTCGAAGGGCGGGATCCGCTATCACCCGGGCGTCACACTCGACGAGGTGAAGGCGCTGGCGATGTGGATGACGTGGAAGTGCGCGGTGGTCAACATCCCGTTCGGCGGGGCCAAGGGCGGAATCACCGTCGACCCGAAGAAGCTCTCGCTGGCCGAGAACGAGCGCATGACGCGCCGCTACACGTCGGAGATCTCCATCCTCCTGGGACACGACCGGGACATCCCCGCGCCCGACGTCTACACGACTCCCCAGACGATGGCCTGGATCATGGACACGTTTTCGATGACCAAGGGTTATTCGACGCTGGGAGTGGTCACAGGAAAACCGCTCGCGGTGGGAGGGTCCGCCGGGCGGAACGAGGCGACCGCCGAGGGCTGTTTCGTCGCCATCGAAGAGGCGGCGAAGAGGCTGAGCATGCCGATTCACGGCGCGACCGCGGCCGTGCAGGGATTCGGGAACGCCGGCGCGGCGGTGGCGCGCTTCCTGGACGAGGCCGGAGCGAAGGTCGTCGCAATCTCCGACTCGAAGGGGGGCGTCTACGACAAGCGCGGCCTCGAGCTGGACGGCGTGTTCGCGGCCAAGGAGAAGAAGGGCAGCGTGACCGCGGCGCGCGGAGAGAAGATCGACAACGACGAGCTGCTGGAGCTACCCGTGGACATCCTCGTGCCGGCAGCCCTCGAAGGCGTGATCACCCGGCGCAACGCGAATCGCATCAAGGCCCAGATCATCGCGGAGGCGGCGAACGGACCCACCACCCCGGACGCCGACGACATCCTCCGAAGCAAGGGCGCGGTCGTGATCCCGGACATCCTCGCGAACGCCGGCGGAGTTACCGTCTCCTACTTCGAGTGGGTGCAGGACCTCTACTCGTTCTTCTGGGAACCGGACGTCGTGCGAAACCACCTGGAACGCACCATCCGCCGCGCCTACCAGGAGGTGGATGACACCGCGCGTCGGTTCAATACGGACCTCCGCACGGGCGCTCTCATCCTCGGCGTCGGCCGTGTCGAAGAGGCCACGAGAATCCGCGGGCTGTTTCCCTAGCTTTCCGAAACCCGCGCGGTCACCCGCGGATCAGGATCGCCCGCACCGGCGAGGCGTCGAGGTCGTCGAAGCGCAGCGGCAGCGCGACGAGCTGGTACTCCCCCTCTTCGACGGCATCGAGGGCGAGGTGTTCGAGGAGGGCAATCCCGCGCGAAAGGAGCGTGCGGTGGGCCGGTAGGTCTTCCGCGTCCGGCGGATCGATCGACGGCGCGTCGGTCCCGACGAGAATCGCCCCGTTTTCCGCGAGGCGCACCGCGGCCAGGGGCGAGAGGAAGGCCTTCCCGCGGCTCCGGAAGAGGACCCGCGGAATCCGCAGGCTCTTCGCGGGCAGCTCCTCGGGGCCGAGCTCTCCCCTTCCGGAGACCTCGACCACTCGCGCCGGGCCGAGATAGGGAGTCAGGGGCATCTCGCCAATCGTCGCGGCCCCCGCGATGACGTGGCACGGCGCGTCCGCGTGGGTGCCGAGGTGCGCGCTCATCGTGAATGCGGTGGACTCGTAGGGCCAGCCTTCCGCGAGGCTCGACGTCGTCCGGAACGAGAACCGCGTGTCCCCCGGCCACGGCACCGTGCGCTCGTCGATGCGCCGCGTGACGTCGAAGACCTTCAGCGCATTCGGCGGACCGTCTTCCTCTCCGCGTACCGCTCCGCCACGTGCGGATCGTAGGCCCGATGCCGGGAGTGGAGGGGCTGGTCGCGATACTCGGCGTCGCACCGGTAGCAGATCGTAACCGCACCGATCCGGTGAGCCACGATCCAATCCACGACGACCGAGGCGAGAAGAACCGGTGTGAACCAGATCCACCCGAGCTTCCAGCCCGCCAGGAGGGCCACGCCGAGCGAGATCGCCATCACGAGGCAACCGAGCCGCTGGTCGAAGTCCTTCTGGACGAAGAATGCGCGGTTGCCGCAGAAGCGGCACCGCTCGATCGGACCCGCGGAAGCCTCAGACTGGATCGAGTAAGGAGCGGAACACCGCGAGCACGAGAAGTCCCCGCGGTCGGACTCGGAATGGTCCCGCGACTGGAGGCAGCTCGGGCAGTAGCGGAGGGCGCGCACGCCCGTCAGGCGGGAAACCCGGTCGCGATCGTCAGGTAGGAAGACAGGAGCTCGCCGATCAATACGAAGACGAGCGCGACGTAGAGAAGCCCGGTCGCGGCCTGGTTGGACTTCATTTCGGCGGTCCGCCACACGAAGTAGGAGAGAGCCAGCGGACCGAGCACTCCCCAGACCACCCGGAAGAGAAAGAAGAGCGCGTCCCGGTCCAGGGAGAGCAGGGCCTCCAGCCCCTCCGGCCGTGGATTCACGGCGATGGCCGTCCCGAGCAGTACGGCGCGGGCTGCAGCCAGGGCCGCGAACAGCGCCGCGCCGCGGGCGAGAAGCTGGAACGGCAGAGACCGCGACACCAGGTACCAGTGACCGAGGTTCATTGTCAGAAGCACGGCCCCGAAGAACAGGCCTCCAACTGCCGCACTGGCGACCGTCCAGCCGCTGCCCGGGGCGCGCGGCGCGAGCAACGCGACCCGAGAGGCGCCGAACGCCGCCGCCAAGGCCCCCGCCAGGAGAAGCGGCCGGGCGGCGGCTGCCCGCCCCGCGTGCGCAGCGAGCGAATAGGCGCCCAGCAGCACCGCCGACACCGCGATGACGCCGGTCGAGAGGCCCGTGGG